>NZ_VTPS01000010.1 GCF_008274215.1 Calorimonas adulescens
TTTTAGTTGTTCTTGAGACATTAGATAACGCACCTCATTCCCCATAGTGACATTTTATCACGATAGTCTACAAGGTGACATTATCATAAAATAACCACAAGTATATTCAAAAGACTATTGATTTAAATAAGGAGTAGGGGTAAAATAAGAATGTACAAGTGAATATAGAAATTTTATGGTCCGAAAGGTTAAAAGGGAAAGCGGTGAAAATCCGCTGCAGCCCCCGCTACTGTGAGCGAGGATGAGGCCCTAATATGCCACTGGGAAACTGGGAAGGCAGGGTAATAGATGAATCGCGAGCCAGGAGACCTACCATAAGATTTCCGAAATTCACCTTCGGAGGGAAGGTTGAATGGTCTTTTTGTGTCTATAATCTGGTAAGAAAAGGTCTACCTCCGCAGGGGTAGGCTTTTTTTGATAATTAGCCAAAAGATGATTTAAAATAGGAGGGTGCCTATAATTACTCCAGTTGTTGGCAGATTGTCAATTGTATGTTCTATGATGATAGGTAAATCTGTTTTTGTTACTTACATTGTTTCAAAATGTATCTTACTGAGAATAGGTAGTATGACTGGAGATACTCTTGGAGCAGTAAATGAGTGGGCAGAGCTTACTGTACTTATTTGTTCAGCGAGTTTATCATTATAAATAGAAAAGAAGGGATTTATATGGGAAAAGGATTATTAATAATAGCCCATGGAAGCCGTGTTGAAGAGACAAGAGAGGTGGTTACAAAGGTGGTAGAAAAAATAAAGAGCCTAAAAAAATACAGAGATGTAAAGGCAGGTTTTATGGAATTTAATGAACCTGATATATCTATTTCTATAAAAGAATTTGTACAAAAGGGGATTTATGACATTATAGCAGTGCCTATGTTTTTAGTAGAAGGAATTCATATACGCCATGATATTCCAGAGCTTTTTGAAAAAGAAAAGAAAAAATATCCAGGTTTACAGATTAAGTTTGCAAGGTCTATTGGCTATGATGATAGGATAGCAGATATAATACTTGAAAGGGCAGAAGAGGTAGAATAAAGGTCTAGTTTATGGGAAAGGGTTGTTTTTTATGAATTATATAACTGACCCTAAAGAGATTGAAAAAAGAAGCTTTGAAATAATAGGTAAAAATATTGACGAGACGAAGTTTGAAAAAAGAGAACTTATGATTGTAAAAAGGGTTATACACACAACGGCAGATTTTGACTTTGCTCACATAATAAAAATCTCAGATGGAGCAATAGATGCAGGTTTAAAAGCATTAAAAGAAGGATATACAATTGTCACAGATACAAAAATGGCTGAAGCGGGGATAAATAAAAAGGCTTTAAAATCTATAGGGGCAAGTGTCAAATGTTACATTGAAATGCCGCAAGTAGAGGAATTTTCAAAAACGTATGCTATTACAAGGTCAATGGCAGCAATGATTATGGCATCAAAAGACAAAAGAAACAAAATATTTGCCATTGGCAACGCTCCAACAGCCCTTTTTAAACTTTGTGAACTCATAAATTCTGGTGAAATAAAACCTTATTTGATAATTGGCGTTCCTGTTGGTTTTGTTGGAGCACAAGAGGCAAAAGAAGAAGTGAAAAAACTTGGAGTGCCCTACATAATAACGGAAGAAAGAAAAGGTGGAAGCACAGTAGCAGCAGCTATAGTTAATGCCATTTTGTATATGTTTGACAACAGAAGTGGGTGAAACTATGGAGGTTTATACGATTAAAGAAGGGAAAAAGCTTAGATATGGTTATACTACTGGCTCGTGTGCGGCTGCTGCTTCAAAAGCTGCTACCTACATGCTTTTTGCAGGGGAAAAAATAGACACTGTAGAGATAGATACACCAAAGGGGTGGCATCTTATACTTGATGTTTTAGATGTGACGTCAGGAGAAGGTTGGGTAAAATGCGGCATAAGAAAGGACGGAGGCGATGACCCTGATGCAACTCACGGGCTTATAATATATTCAAAAGTGGAATTAAAAGAAAGAGAAGGAATTGACGTGTACGGAGGAGAGGGAGTAGGAGTTGTCACAAAACCAGGGCTTCCTGTAAGTCCTGGAAAACCCGCTATTAATCCTGTTCCAATGTCCATGATCTTAAATGAAGTCAAAAAAGTATTGCCAGAGGGAAAAGGTGTAAAAATTACCATAAGTGTGCCAGGGGGAGAAAAAGTGGCTTTAAAGACTTTTAATCCGAGGCTTGGGATAGCAGGAGGAATATCAATCCTTGGTACCTCGGGTATTGTAGAACCTATGTCTGAAGAATCTTTAAAAGCTTCTCTTGAGTTAGAACTTTCTATACTCTCTGTTGAAGGGCACAAAAAGGTAATTTTTGCTCCGGGAAATTACGGCAAAGAATATGCTTTAAAAGAAGGTCTTGAAGAAGGGCTTATAATATCTTATGGAAATTTCATAGGATTTATGCTGGAGAAAGCGGTAGAGTACGGCTTTACGCATGTAGTATTGGCAGGACATATAGGGAAACTCGTAAAAGTAGCAGCAGGGATATTTAATACCCACAGCCATGTTGCAGATGCAAGAGCAGAAATAATGGCAGCGTATGCAGCCCATTTTGGCGCAGATAAAAAGACTGTTGATAAAGTTCTGGATTCAAATACGACTGAAGAAGCTCTTGATATAATCGAAAAGGCGGGAGTCAATATAAAAGACTTCAGTCAGTTTATCGCCGACAGGGTCTATATGAAATGTAAGCAGTATGTTTACGATAAATTAAATATCGAAGTTCACCTCATTTCATTGAAAAGAGGCATTATTGCAAAAACAGGGGAGAAAGTAGAATGGTGACAATTGTGGGAATAGGGCCGGGAAACAAAAAATTCATTACCCCTTATGCACTTGAAAAAATAAAAAAGGCGGATGTGCTAGTGGGAGGCAGGCGCCATCTTAAGGAATTTGAAGATGTTAACTGTGAAAAGAGCGTGATAAACGCTTCAACAGATTACCAACATATACTCAATAAAAAAGGCAATATTGTCATTTTGGCATCAGGAGAACCTTCTTTGTATGGTATAACCGAAGTGATTTTAGAATATGTGGACGAAAGCCAATTAGAAATAGTTCCAGGCATAAGCTCAATACAATACATGTGTGCAAAACTTAAAATGACAATGAATGATTTGACAGTTGTAAGCTTACACGGCCGCAGTGAAGATTTAGTAAAAAAAGTAAAAGAGAATAAAAAAGTCGTTATTTTTACTGATAAAGCGCATACACCACAATTTATTGCAGCTTTGTTGAAAAAAGCAAATTTGCAGGACAGAAAAATACACGTTGGTGAAAACCTGTCTTACGATAACGAAAGAATTTACTCTTTTACGGTAGAGGAGCTTTTAAACTGCAGCAAAAAATTTGATTTAAATGTAGTGGTGATAACATGTGGCAATATATGACACCGGGAATTCCCGATGAATATTTTGTACGAGGTAATGTGCCTATGACAAAGGAAGAAATACGAATTTTGTCAATATCTAAGTTAAGGCTTAAAGAAGACAGCGTAATATGGGATATTGGCGCTGGTACAGGTTCTGTGTCTGTTGAGGCTGCTTTAATATCAAAAAGAGGCGTTGTCTATTCTATTGAAAAAGAGGAAGAAGGAATAAAACTTATAAATGAAAACATTAAAAAATTTAACGTGGAAAATATTGTTGTGGTAGCTGGTTTAGCTCCTGATGTCCTTTTAGATTTGCCTTCTCCTGATAGGATATTTATTGGAGGAGCAGGGGATAAAATGTATCAAACATTCAAGACTGCTCTAACTAAATTAAAAAGAGATGGAATAATCGTAGTTAACGGGATTACACTTGATACGGCATATTCTGCTCATCGTTATTTCAAACAAAATAAATATAAGGTTGAGACGATATGTGTAAATATTTCAGTTTCAAAGGAAGCAGGAAATAAAACGATGATGATAGCGAGAAATCCTGTTTATATAATAACGGCGGAAAAAGAGGGATAGAATGACAAAGTTGTATGGTGTAGGAGTAGGGCCAGGGGAAAAAAGTCTCATTACTTTAAAAGCTGTAGAAACACTTCAAAAAGTAGACGTGGTGATAGCTCCAACAAGCAAGGAGGAAAGAAGTATTGCCTATGAGATTGCGAAGCCTTATATAAAAGGTGACGTAGTATTTATGGAATTTCCCATGACTTATTCAAGAGAGGACATAAAAACAAAATGGGAAGAAAATATTGAAAAAATCAGGAAATTGCTTAATGAGGGGAAAGATGTAGCTTTTATAACAATAGGAGACCCCATGATTTATAGTACATACATATACATTTTGAAAGGAATTGAGGAGTATGAGGTAGAGACCATTTCTGGAATTACCTCCTATAGTGCAGCGGCTTCGAGGTTAAATATTCCAATTGCGGAAGGGAATGAGGCATTTGCAGTAATTCCATCAGGAGATGTGACAGAAATTTCAAAAGCACTTGATCTATTTGATAACGTAGTATTGATGAAAATTTCAAGAAGATACAAGGAAATAGTAAAGCTTCTAAAAGAAAAAGACTTCAAAGGATACCTTGTAACAAAGTGCGGTCATCAAGATGAAAAAATATCCTACGACCTTGATAGATACATAGGGGAAAAGATAGATTATCTGTCACTCATTATTGCGAAGAAGGTGAAGTAGACGTGATTTATTTTATTGGTGCGGGTCCAGGAGACCCTGAACTTATAACATTAAAAGGGGCGAAAATAATACAGTCTTGCGACGTCATCATATACGCAGGGTCACTTGTCAATAAAGAGATATTGAAATACGTAAAACCAGAGGCTGAAATTTACAATAGCGCTTTAATGAACCTTGATGAAATAATTGAAATCATGATGAATGCTCACAAAGAGGGGAAAGATGTAGCAAGAATACACACAGGAGACCCTGCTATTTACGGTGCCATACATGAACAGATTGTAATGTTGGAAGAAGAAAATATAGATTACGAAGTGATTCCCGGCGTCAGTTCTTTTTTAGCAGCAGCGGCAGTTTTGAAAAAAGAACTGACAATCCCTGAAATAACTCAGACAGTGATTATAACACGAATAGGCGGAAGGACAAAAGTTCCTCCGGAGCAGGAATTAAAAGATTTGTCCCGCCATAGAGCTACAATGGCAATATTTTTAAGTGTGCAGGAAATTGACAGAGTCGTCTCAGAGTTGAAGGAAGGTTACCAAGAGACTACACCCGTTGCAGTTATCTATAAAGCTACTTGGGAAGACCAAGTAATTGTTACAGGTACTCTTGGTGACATTTCACAAAAAGTCAAATTAAAGGGAATAAATAAAACAGCTATGATACTTGTAGGAGATTTTTTGAAAGATATAAAAGCCTATTCAAAGCTTTATGATAGAGAATTTTCTCATAGCTTCAGGGGGAAGGAAGATTTATGAGAATAGCAATAATTGCTCTCACAAAAAATGCGTCAAAGCTGGCAAATGAGATTGGCCCAAAATTAAAAGGGGATGTATATGTAAAAGAAAAATACGCCATTTCAGGAAACTATGTAATAACAGGAGATTTTATAGACTTTGTACACAAAATATTCAACAAATATCAAGGGCTTGTTTTTGTAATGGCTACAGGGATTGTGATAAGGGCAATTGCAGGAGTATTGGAGGACAAATTTTCTGATCCTGCTGTTGTGGTAGTTGACGAAAAAGGAAAGTTTGCAATAAGTCTTTTATCCGGCCACGCAGGTGGCGCAAATGGGCTTACTTTAGAGGTGGCTTCTATAATCGGAGCACAACCTGTTATAACAACGGCAACAGATGTGGAGAGAGTCATTTCTTTAGATGTTATTGCTAAAGATTATGGTTACTATATTGAAAATGCGGGGGATTTAAAAAGGGTCAGTGCAGCTCTTGTAAATGGAGAAAATGTACAGTTTATCCTTGATGAAGATGTAGAGCAAATATCTTTGCTAAAAGATTATATAAAGGACTATGATGACAGTGAAGTTGATGCTTTTGTTTACTTAACTGATAAAGAAATAAAAAAACCTTCAGAAAAACCTTATATCATATTAAGGCCTAAAAATATAATTATTGGCTTAGGATGCAAAAAAGGAATAGCTTTTGAGGATTTGTTTACCTTTGTCAGTGAAATCTTTAAAAACTTAAATTTAAGTTTAAAAAGCATCAAGTCAATTGCTACTATAGATATAAAAAAAGAAGAAAAAGGGATACTTCAGTTAGCGGAATTTTTAAAAGATCCTGTTGTGTTTTACACAAAAGAAGATTTAAAAAAAGTAGAAGACAAATTTCCCACCTCGAATTTTGTGCTTCATACAGTAGGAGTTGGAGGTGTTGCAAGGCATTCTGCTTATTTAGCTAGTAGCGGTGGCAAAGAGATAGCATATCTTAAAAGGAATGGGATGACACTAGCTGTGTATAAATTCAGAAAGAAGGATTGACATGGGATGGATTAAAGTCGTAGGAATAGGTCCTGGTGATATAAATGACATGACTCTTAAAGCCTGCAATTCCTTAAAAGAATGTGATATAGTTGTAGGATATACCACTTATATAAACCTTATTAAACCTTTAATTAAGGACAAAGAAATAATCTCGTCAGGGATGAGAAGAGAGGTTGATAGATGCAAAAAAGCTGTTGAGTTAGCTTTACAAGGTAAAAATGTATGTGTTGTGTCGAGCGGTGATGCAGGGATATATGGTATGGCAGGGCTTATGTATGAGGTGGTCCATAAAGAAAATATAGATTTAAAAATAGAAGTAATACCAGGAGTAACTGCTTTAAATGCTGCAGCAGCTATACTGGGAGCACCTGTAATGCAAGATTTTGCAGTTATAAGCCTTTCAGACCATTTGATCTCTTGGCAGGTGATAGAAAAAAAGCTAGAACTTTCATCACAGGCTGACTTTGTAATTGTCCTTTACAACCCTAAAAGCAGAGAAAGACCAGAAAATATTATAAAGGCGCAACAAATTGTTATGAAATATAAAAGAGAGGATATACCTGTTGGAATAGTAAAAAATGCTTCAAGAGAGGGACAACAACTGATAATCACCACCTTAAAAGAAATGGCAAATTATGAAATTGATATGAGGACAATTGTAATAATAGGAAATGAGAGCACTTTTGTAGAAAAAGGCAAAATGATAACGCCGAGGGGATATATTTTATGATACTGGTTTTGGCAGGTACAAAGGACGGAAGGGAAATTGCAGAACGATTAAAACTTAAAGATGTTGAGGTTGTAGCAAGTACAGTGACAGATTATGGTGCAAGTATTTTTAGTGAGGGAATTAAAGTCAACAAAGGTGCACTGGATGAACTGAGCCTCATTGAGTTTATTTATAAAAACAACATAGACATTGTAGTTGATGCGACTCATCCTTTTGCAAAAGATGTGAGCATAAATGCTATAAATGCCTGTAACAAAACTGGTATCAAGTATATAAGGTATGAAAGAGAAAGTCTATATTGCCACAATGCCATTATGGTTAAAAGTTTTGAAGAAGCAGCAGAAGAATGTAAGAAATACGATAGTATTTTTTTGACAATAGGTAGCAAAAACCTTGAAAAATTCAAATTCCTTTGGGAAGCAGGGAAAAAGGTGACAGTGAGAGTGCTTCCTTCAAGTAGTATCATTAAAAAATGTGAAGATTTAGGGCTAACACCGAAAGACATAATAGCTATGGAGGGTCCTTTCAGTAGAGAACTAAATTATCAAATGTTTAAAGAGAAAAAGGCGGAAATAATTGTGACAAAAGAAAGTGGCATTGTGGGAGGAGTGTTAGAAAAATTTGAAGCTGCTAAAATGCTGGGTATTCCTGTAATTTTAATAAAAAGGCCTGATGTAAATTATCCTGTTGTGTTAACAAATGTTGACAGTCTCATAAAAGAGGTGGCAGAAAGTGGACATAAACAATATTAAAATGGTGGGAATAGACAAGGACACTCCCTTAGAGTTGAGAGAAAAAGCCTCTTTTAAAAACATTGGAGATGCATTAGTAAAATTGAAAGAGTTGGGACTGGAGGAGGTTGTAATACTTTCCACCTGCCACAGAAGTGAAATTTACTTCTATTCACAAAAAGTAACTCCCCAACAAATAAAAGAGTTCTTTATTGAGTATTTTGAATTAAACGAAATTTTTTCGGAATACTTAAGGCAGATTTGTGGACTTGACGTAGTAGAACACATTTTTAGAGTTGCCTGTGGACTTGAATCTATGGTAGTAGGTGAAGACCAAATATTGTCACAGGTAAAAGAGGCTATAAATACTGCACAGGCTTTTAATACTTCAGGGAAAATACTTTTTAAACTCTTTAGAGATGCAGTAACTCTTGGGAAAAAAGCTCGTGCAGATACGGGCATAAAAGATCTGGCTCTGTCTATAAGCTATATTGCGGTTAAATTTGTTCAAGAGATATTTGAGGATATAAAAGGCAAAAAGGCTTTTGTGATAGGTATTGGGGAAATGGGACAAAAAGCCATAAAAAATCTTTTAGATAAAGGTGCTGATGTGTTTGTAACAAACAGGACTCTTTCAAGGGCTCTCGAATTAAAGGAGCAAATTCCAGAGATACATGTTGTACCTTATGAACAAAAATATCTTCACATTGCCAGTAGTGATATTGTAATAAGCGCTACAAATGCACCTCATTATACAGTAAGTTATGAAAAATTTAGAGAAGTCTACAATGAAAGAAAAATTTGTATGGTAGATATAGCTCTTCCGAGGGATATAGACCCGAGGATAGGACAAATGAAAGGAGTAAGCCTTTATACCCTTGACGATTTAAAAAAGACAGCAGAGGAAAACAAAAAAGAAAGGCTTTCACTTATCACTGTTATTGAAGAAATGGTGAAAGAGGAAGTCAAAGAATTTGACAAATGGTACAAAACCCTTGAAATAGAGCCCTATATAAAAGAAGTAAGTAGATACGCCCATGAAGTTTATAACACAGAATTTCAAAGAATTGCAAATAAATTGATTGACTCATCTGAAAAAGACAAGGAAAATATAAAAATCGCTTTAAGAAGAGTTGCAAACAAGATGGCTAATAAAATGATAACGTATCTTAAAGAAAGCGCTTATTAGATATTTGGAGGTAAAGATGAAAAAAGTTGTAAGAGTTGGTACAAGGTCAAGCGAACTTGCGCTTATGCAAACTATTATAGTTATAAATGAAATAAAAAAGTCTATGCAGGATTTTGAATTTGAAATAGTAAAGATAACCACACAAGGAGATGCATCAACTGATAGACCTATTAGTGAAATAGGAGGAAAAGGAGTTTTTGTAAAAGAGATAGAAGATGCATTGCTCAAAGGCGAAATTGACATGGCAGTCCACAGCATGAAGGATATGCCTTATGAAATACCTGAAGGGCTTAAACTCCTGGCAGTTTTAAAAAGAGAAGACCCAAAGGATGTGTTTGTTTCAAGAGATGGGACACAATTTATGGATTTAAAAGAAAGAGCTAAGATTGGAACCGGCAGTTTAAGAAGACAAGTGCAGCTCAAAGCCTTAAGGCCGGACATAGAGATTGTTCCAATAAGAGGGAATATAAAGACGAGACTCAAAAAAATGGAGGAATTAGACCTTAATGGCATTGTTTTGGCAGCGGCAGGTTTGCATAGGTTAGGATTTGAGAATGTTATTACTGAGTATTTTCCACCTGATGTAATTGTACCAGCACCCTGCCAGGGGATTCTTGCGGTTGAAATTGCAGAAAATTTTGGTAATATATTTCAAGAATTTTATCCCCACATTGTTGATAGAAAAACATTTTTTGAGGCTTTTGTTGAAAGGGAACTTCTAAAAGCCTTTGGAGTTAATTGTAGACAACCTTTTGGCGCCTATGCCCAATACAGAAAAGAGGAAGACAAAGAAAAAATAGACGTAAAAGTTGCTTATCAAAAAGAAAATAAACTTTTAAAGGGTGAAATGACTGGCTTAATTGAAGAAACCGATAAAATAATAGAAAAGCTTATTAAAGAATTTGGAGGTTTATGATGTCAGGGATTGTATACTTGATTGGGGCAGGACCTGGAGATATTGGGCTTTTGACATTAAGAGCAGTGGAAGTTATAAAAAATGCAGATGTGTTGGTGTATGACAGGCTCATTAATGAAGATATTTTAAAAATAGCAAAAAAAGATGCAGAGCTTATTGATGTGGGAAAGTTTCCAGATAACCACAAAGTACCTCAAAGTAAAGTAAACGAAATAATTGCCCAAAAAGCTTTTTGTGGCAAAAAAGTAGCCAGAATTAAAGGAGGAGACCCCTTTGTATTCGGAAGAGGTGGAGAAGAAGCCGAATACCTTTCAGAGAAAGGAATACCTTATGAGGTAGTGCCGGGCATAACATCTGCAGTGGCTGTCCTATCCTACGCAGGAATTCCTGTAACCCATAGAGATTTAAGTTCGTCATTTCACGTAATAACGGGTCATGAATGGAAAGGGAAAGATAAAGACCTCGATTGGGAGGTCATATCAAAACTCGATGGGACACTTGTATTTCTCATGGGAATAAAAAATATAGAAAAAATTGTGCAAAAGCTTCTCTATTACGGCAAAGACCCTAATACCCCTACAGCAGTAGTAATGGAAGGCACTACTCCAAACCAAAAAGCTGTGACAGCAAAACTCATTAACATTCCACAACTTGTGCAAAAAGAAGGAATAAAAAATCCTGCAGTTATCGCTGTAGGAGATGTTGTAACATTAAGGGACAGACTAAAATGGTATGAAGACAAAAAGCTTTTTGGAAAAAGGATTTTGCTTACAAGGACCTATGAACAGTCACAGCAGATGAAAAAAATTTTGAGTGAAGAGGGAGCAGATGTTGTTGTTTGTCCTACTATTAAAATCACGCCTTTTTTAGATAATACAGTGGTGTTTTTAGAAGAGATACATAAATTTGATTATGCTGTATTTACAAGTGTAAATGGCGTTTGGAGCTTTATTGAAGCTGTCAGAAAAAAAAGATTTGATTTAAGAAATTTAAGTATTAAAGTAGTGGCAATAGGGAGTAAGACTGCGGAAGCTTTAGAAAATATTTTTATATATCCAGATATAATTCCTGAGGAATACACCTCCTACTCTTTGGCAAATGCACTTAAAAAACATGTTGAAGGAAAAAACATAGCACTTTTAACCTCTCAAATAGGCGGGAATATATTGATAGAAAGTCTCGAAGATTGTGCTGAAGTACAAAAAATTGTTGCCTATAGAAATGAACCAAATTATGAAATAAAGGGAAAGCTTATAAGTGAACTCCGCAAAGGAATAGATATTGCTGTATTTACAAGTTCCTCTACTTTTAATTACATGTATCAATTAATAGGAGACGAAATAAATCTTCTAAAAAACTCTAAAATAGCTGCAATAGGACCTGTAACCCAAAAAGCCATACAGGATAAAGGATTTAATGTAGACATAGTGCCCAGGGAATACACAACGCAAAAGCTTATTGAAGAAATGTTAAGAAATCATCAGAATCTATAAACGGGGAGAGGAGATAAAATGGATTTAGTAAAAAGGCCAAGAAGACTTAGAGTGAACAGCATTTTAAGGGGTATGATTAGAGAAACTTCTTTAGATGCGGGTGACCTTATATATCCTCTTTTTGTTGTGTCAGGTAAAAATATAAAAGAAGAGATAGATTCAATGCCGGGTGTTTACCACTTTTCTATAGATTTGCTTATAGAAGAAGTCAAAGAAGTGCGTGACCTTGGAATTCCTGCTATTTTACTTTTTGGTATACCTTCATATAAAGATGAATTGGGGTCAGAGGCTTATAGTGAGGAAGGTATCGTTCAAAAAGCTGTAAGAAAAATAAAAGAAAAAGTGCCAGAAATTGTAGTAATAACAGATGTGTGCATGTGTGGATATACAACGCATGGACACTGTGGCATTGTTGAAAACGGCCAAGTTCTAAATGACAAAACAGTAGACTACATTGCTAAAATAGCCTTGTCCCATGTTGAGGCAGGGGCGGATATTGTAGCACCCTCTGACATGATGGATGGAAGAGTAGCTACCATAAGAAAGCTTTTAGATAGTAAAGGATTTGTAAATACACCTATTATGGCTTACAGTGCTAAATACGCTTCCTCTTTTTATGGACCTTTTAGAGAAGCAGCCAATTCTGCTCCACAATTTGGTGACAGAAAGTCTTATCAGATGGACTATGGAAACTCCAATGAAGCCTTAAGAGAAATAGCTCTTGACATCGAAGAAGGAGCAGATATTGTCATGGTAAAACCCGCACTTTCTTATCTTGATATTATAAGGCGGGTAAAAGATAATTTCAACATTCCTATTGCTGCTTACAATGTAAGTGGAGAATATTCAATGGTAAAGGCGGCAGCTAAGATGGGATGGATTGATGAGAAATCTACAGTCTTAGAAATACTTGCTTCAATTAAAAGGGCAGGGGCAGATATGGTTATAACCTACTTTGCAAAGGATGTTGCAAAATGGCTTACTACCCTATAATGCTTAATATAAAAAACAAAAAATGTCTTGTTGTAGGAGGTGGTAAAGTTGCTCTCCGGAAAATTTTATCTTTTGTTGAAGGAGAGGCTTTAATCACTGTCATTTCTCCTTCTTTTGATGAGGAAATAATTAAGCTTGCAGCAAAAGAAAAGGTGGAGCTTATAAGACGTGAGTATCAACAAGGGGATGTAAGGGGATTTTTTGTTGCGATTGCTGCTACAGATGATGAGAAGGTAAATAAACTTGTGGCGTCAGATGGAGAAAAATACAATATGCTTGTAAATGTGGTTGATGATAAAGACCTTTCTTCCTTCATTGTACCTTCCATTGTAAGAAGGGGAGACTTAATTATCTCTATATCTACAAGTGGCAAAAGTCCACTTTTTTCGAGAATGATAAAAGAAAAGTTGGAGTCAATCTTCAATGCTGACTATGAAAAACTATTACAAAAGCTATACCAGAAGAGGATAGAATTAAAAGACAAAGGCTTCACTGAGGAAGAAAAAATGGCTATTTACAAAGAATTTATTGAAAAAAGCGGTTTGTTAGAAATAAACGGAGATGAATGTTAAAATAATTCTACGTTAACTCTTGAAAAATGTTCTTTATCAAAAGTAAATATCTTTTAATAAGTATCTTAAAATGACATTGCCGTAAATTTATTCTTTTTTTCAATCACTAAAATTTATTCATGAAACCTGCAATCTAATAAGAGGTGGTTATGTGAAAACTGACAAATCAAATGAATTATTTGAAAGAGCTAAAAAAGTCATGCCAGGTGGTGTAAACAGTCCAGTTAGAGCTTTCAAATCAGTAGAGTCTACCCCCATTTTCATTAAAAGAGGTCAGGGAAGTCATATTTTGGATGAAGATGGCAATGAATATATAGACTATGTCCTTTCATGGGGGCCATTAATACTGGGGCACTCACATCCAGAGGTGGTGGAAGCTATTAAAAAGCAGGCACAATTAGGGGCTAGTTTTGGAGCCTGCACGGAGTTAGAAGTTAAAATGGCTGAAAAAATAACTGAGTCTGTTCCATCTATAGAAGTTGTCAGAATGGTGAATTCAGGCACAGAAGCCACAATGAGTGCAATAAGGCTGGCTAGGGGGTATACGGGCAGAGACATCATTGTAAAATTTGAAGGATGTTATCACGGGCATTCTGACAGTTTGCTTATAAAGGCAGGGTCAGGGGCCCTTACTTTTGGAATGCCTGATTCAAAAGGTGTAACAAAAGAGATAGCAAAGGATACAATTATAGCCAAATACAATGACATCAAAATGGTAGAAGATATTTTTCGAATTTATGGTAAAAATATTGCTGCTGTCATTGTAGAGCCTATTGCAGGTAATATGGGTACAGTCTTACCTGAAGAGGGATTTTTAAAGGGATTGAGAGAGATTACTGCAAAGTATGGATCACTTTTAATTTTTGATGAAGTAATGACAGGTTTTAGAGTGTCTTATTCAGGGGCACAAGGGCTTTACGGCATTATACCTGACATTACCACGCTTGGGAAAATCATTGGAGGTGGACTTCCTGTTGGTGCCTATGGAGGAAGAGAAGAGATAATGAGAAAGGTTTCTCCTGATGGACCAGTGTATCAAGCAGGGACTTTGTCTGGCAATCCTTTAGCAATGGCAGCAGGTCTTGAGACTTTTAAAATATTATCTAAAACTTCTAATATTTACGAAGAGCTGGATAAAAAGGCAGAAAAATTGTGTACGGGGTTAAAAGAAAGTATGGTTCAAAATGGAATTGATGTTATAATAAATAGAATAGGCAGCATGATGTGCATGTTTTTTAATAAAGATGAAGTGAAAGACTATGATTCTGCTTTAAAATCAAATACTGTTATGTATGCTGCATATTTTAGAGAAATGTTAAAAAGAGGTGTGTACTTACCTCCTTCTCAATTTGAGACTTTCTTTTTATCGATAGCTCACACGGAGGATGATATTGAAAAAACAATTGAAGCTAGTTTTGAAGCTGCAAAAGTTATTCGACAGGACTTAAAATAACAGTTTGATAACCTATTTGTAAAATGATATGCTTTATTTGAGAATAAAATTTAATAACAGGCAAATACAGGTACCCAATTTTGAAGTCAAATTGGGTTAAAAGGGAAGCAGGTGAAAATCCTGCACGGTCCCGCCACTGTGATGGTGAGCTTTTTACATTATGCCACTGTCCTTTTACATAAGTGCTGGATGGGAAGGTGTAAAGAGAGATGAACCTAAGTCAGGAGACCTGCCTGTATTTGTGACACACTTACTCTACGGTCGATAGAGGGGAGTGCTATAAAGGGATAAGTATGTGATTTTTACCTCTTAACGCCGTTAGTAAGTTAAGAGGTTTTATTTTTGCTTAAATTTTACAAAAAGAGAGGTGTGTGTGATGAAAAGGATGGAAAAGTGGATGTTACTTGCAGCATTTGCGTTGCTTTTAATGGCTCCACAAACTGCCTATGCCATGCACATAATGGAAGGCTTTCTTCCTCTTAAATGGTGTACAATATGGTATATAGCATCTTTGCCTTTTGTGGTCGTAGGACTTGTAGCAATAAACAAAAAAGTAAAAGAGAATCCAAAACTTAAGATGCTTTTAGGGTTTGCAGGTGCTTTTGCATTTTTGCTTTCATCACTTAAAATCCCTTCAGTCACAGGAAGTTGTTCACATCCAACCGGTGTAGGACTTGGAGCTATACTCTTTGGACCCTTTGCTATGAGCGTTTTAGGCCTTATAGTGCTTTTGTTTCAGGCATTACTTTTGGCACATGGCGGTATAACAACCTTAGGTGCTAATACATTTTCTATGGCTATAGTAGGGCCAATTGCTTCCTATTATATATTTAAATTAGTAAAAAAAGCAGGTGGGCCAAATTGGCTTGCAGTATTTTTAGCTGCTTCAATTGGGGATTTGCTTACATATGTGACTACCTCTTTCCAACTTGCTATTGCTTTCCCTTCTGAAATAGGCGGATTTACAGCCTCATTTTTAAAATTCATGGGGATATTTGCAGTGACACAGGTACCTTTGGCAATAAGTGAAGGGCTTTTAACGGTGCTCGTAATCAATATGCTAACCGTCTACAGCGAAGAAGAACTTATTGAGCTCAATGTTTTAGAGAGAGAAGGCAAGACAACATGAAGGATAAAAGGTTTTTAATGAAGAATTTAATATTAGGCTTATTGGTTATTTTGCTGGTGGTGTTTCCTCTTGTGACTATAAAAAATGCTGAATTTGTTGGTGCAGATGATAAGGCGGCAGAAGCTATCGCTCAGGTGGACAAAAATTACAAGCCATGGTTTAAACCAATTTGGGAACCACCGAGTGGAGAAATTGAGAGCCTTCTGTTTGCCTTACAGGCTGCAATTGGTGCAGGATTTTTGGGATATTATATAGGTGTTGCGAAAGGGAGAAAAAATGTTAATAGATAGTTATGCTTACACCAACAGGATGTACAATGTACATCCTGTTGAAAAACTTTTATTTGCCTTTTTAACTATGATTTTATGCTTTAAATTTGACACCTATACAAATATTGCAATAATTATTTTAATGTTTGTGATAACCGTATTTAAAGCAAAAATTCCAGGAAAAGTGTACATTAAGCTTATGTTAATTCCCTTTTCCTTTCTGGTAATAAGTATAATGACACTTGTCATAAATGTGATAGGGAATAAAAGTACTGCATTAATAAGCTTTAATATTTTTAGAGTAACTTTAGGAATCACTGCACAAGGCATTGATACTGCTGTTATTTTATTCTTCAGAACTTTAGCAATAGTGTCTTGTTTGTATTTTCTTGCTCTTACCACTCCTGTAGTTGATATTATAAATATCTTAAAGAAATTTAAATTTCCATCACTATTTTTGGAGTTACTTCAACTGATTTATAGGCTTATTTTTGTTTTAATGCAAGCCGCTGATGAAATCTATATATCTCAAGATTCAAGGTTGGGATATGCTACATTGAGAAATAGCTATAGGTCTTTAGGACTTTTAATATTCTCTCTTTTTATTAAGTCATACAAAAATTCACAGGATTTATATGTGGCCTTAGAGGCAAGGGGTTATAATGAAGAGATAAAAGTCCTCAGTAAAGATTACAAGCTTTGTTATAAAAATATAATATTTATTGTTTTGATAGAACTAATTTTAATAGGCGCATCAATGCTTTTAAGAAGGTGAACTATGAAAGAACAATTTATATTGGAAGCGATAGATGTGAGTTTTGAGTACAGTGACGGCACAGAAGCTTTGGTTGGAGTAAATATGTTGATAGAGAAGGGTAAAAAGATTGCGGTTTTAGGTCCAAATGGTGCAGGCAAGACAACACTGTTTTTACACTTCAATGGGATTTTGAAACCAAAATCAGGGAAAATATTATACAAGGGTGAAGAGATAAATTACAGTCATAGTGAACTTGTAAAACTTAGAAAAAATGTCGGCATCGTTTTTCAAAATCCTGACATACAGCTTTTCTCTGCCAGTGTATACCAAGAAATTTCTTTTGGTCCTATGAACTTAGGTTATCCAGAAAATATAGTAAAAGAGAAAGTTGAAAACGCCATGAAAAAAGCGAAAATTATGGATTTGAAGGACAAGCCCACCCATTTTTTAAGCTATGGACAGAAAAAAAGTGTCTCAATAGCCGATATTATAGTTATGGAGCCTGAAGTTATTATATTGGATGAGCCAACGGTTTATTTAGACCCTAAGCATGTTCAAGAAATTATGGTTTTCTTTGACAGATTAGTTGAAGAGGGAAAGACAATCATTTTATCAACCCATGATGTGGACTTTGCTTATTCATGGGCTGACTATATATATGTCATGAAGAATGGAAAAGTTGTTGCAAAGGGTGAACCAACAGTTGTTTTTACTAATGCAAAAGAACTTGATTGGAATGATTTGAGAAAGCCTATGCTTTTAGAGATATATGAAATTTTGAAAGAAAAAGGTATTATAAATGGAAGCAGTATACCAAAAAATATAGAAGAATTAAAGAAGTACATAAAATAAAAACTGCTGAGGATTTAGCAGTTTTTATTTTCTTTTTGTTCTTGAGGAAGTAATTGCGAAAGAATGAGATTACAGCGGTGGAACGCGGGGATGCTTTAGGAGTCAGCCTGAAGTATGCCTTGGCTTACCTCGAATATTTTGGTAAAATAAAAATAACAAGACGCAATGGCGATTTTAGAATCTTGATTAGGGGTGAAAAGACGTGAGAAAAAATATAGTGCTTCTCTTATTGGTAGTTATGATAGGCCTGGCCGGCTGTTCGCTTTTTTCATCAGAAAAACCAAAAGCTGAGCCGCAGGAAAGACAGATTGATGTGACTCTTTATTATGCGAACCGTGATAACAGTGACCTTGTGAAGGAAAAAAGACATATTAGTTATAAAGAAGGAGACAATCTTTACAAGATTGTCATTGAAGAACTTTTGAAAGGACCTACAGACAAAGATGCCTATCTGAGGGTACCTGAAGGTACCAAGGTAAATAGCGTGACTTTAAATGACGGGGTTGCCAGTGTGGATCTGAGCGGTTTCACTGGTTTTAAAGGAGTTATGGATGAGGCTATGGCAAGAGCATCAATAGTAAATACCCTGACATCTTTAGATGGTGTAGATAAAGTGCTTATAACTGTAAATGGGAAAGAATATATAGGAGCAAGCGGTAATCCAGTAGGCCCTATGGGCCCTATAGATTTTTCTGATATGTACAGGGTATACTTTTCTGATATGAATGGTGAATATCTTGTACCAGAACTGAGAACTATAGATAAATCAAAGCCGCCTGCGGAAGCTATAATAGAAGAACTGATAAAAGGACCAACAAGAAGTGACCTGACAAAAACCATGCCTGATGGTACCAGACTGATCTCTTTAGAAGTAACAAATGGTGTCGCTTATGTTAATTTTTCAAGGGAATTTAAGGAAAATCACTGGGGAGGGAGTTCAGGAGAGACCATGACCCTTTATTCTGTAGTAGATTCTCTAACTGAACTTCCTGAAATTAAGAAGGTACAGTTCCTCATTGAAGGGAATAAAACAGATACATTGGCCGGTCATTATGATATATTAAATCCGTTGGATAGAGACCCAACATTAATAAAGGATGAGTAAATATTGACAATGGACCTCAATGATAGTAATATGTGAAGAGTGTGCGGAGGAGTAGATGGGTGCTGGTGTACCTCATGGTCTTCAAAACCAGTGTGACGCCTTAAAGAGGTGTCGGGTGGATTCGATTCTCAAATACTCCCGCCATTTTTTAACAATATTGTTGCCCCGTTCATATAATGAATGGGGGTGATGATATGTCTGATATATTAACTGTCATTATATCCGTTATCATTTCTGTGCTTATCTATTTTATTGGACTTCCCTATCTTGTTAAGACTTTGGGTCAGGACAGGATGGACACTATAATGCAGATAGTAAAAAATGTTGTTTATTCCATCGAACAGACGCTAAGGGATGTGGATGGAGAAGTAAAGAAGCAAGAGGCAATGAAATTAGCGAAAGAAATTTTGGGCAGTTTAAAGATAGAAATTGACGATAAAATGCTTGATATGCTGATTGAGTCAGCAGTGTTTTTAATGAACAATTCTTTTAGATAATAATTATTTATAGATACAATTTATTATTACTGAAATTTGTGGTATAATAAAATAAATAGAAAAACTTATTAGAGGAGGGAAATAAATGGCTAAATGGAAATGCACCTCATGCGGAGAAGAGAGAGAAGGTAGATGCAAGCCCAAGAAATGCAAGAGCTGTGGTGGTACTGAATTTGAAAAGATGCCGGAGGATAGTGCAAAATAAAAGAGAGCAATGCAGGCTCTCTTTTTTATGTTTTTGAATGTGCCAGTTTTGCACAGGCGGCTGCAGCCACACCTGCAATAAGGTCATCCAGGAAGGTGTTGCATTTTATTTGTTTGTCTTCATTGAGTTTACCCAGTATACCAGGCTTAATCTTATCTAAATATCCAAAATTAGTCAGTCCTATTGAGCCGTATACGTTTGTTATACTTAGTGCCAGTATCTCATCGATCCCAAACAGGGATTCATCTCTTTTTATGATATCCAAAAGAGGCTCTTCTAACTGGTTGTTTTCTGCCAGTACATCCAGTGCTATGCCGGTCAATATTGCGTTTTGTACTTCCCTCTTTTCGAGGACATCCTCGACAGTTTCAATACAATCATCAATATGGATGTCAGGTATGTAGCTTTTTTGAAGTTCATATACAAGTACGGCAATGTCTTCTACCTTTACTTTTCTTTCTTCTAACTTCTTTAATACAATATCTTTCATATTTTCCATGATGGTTTATTTTCACCTCCAAACTTTATATATAACTAAAAATTGATTTTAGAACATTTTAGAAAATAGCGTAAGACCTGTATCTGATTAATTTCTAAGGAGAAAGATAAAATAAACGCCCTGACTATTATACCAGATATATTTGATATATTGAAGCTGGTTAGTTTTTATCGCTTTACAGTAGATGGATTTTAGGTTAAAATTAAAAGAAAAATTTATTAGGGGGAATATTATAATGTTAAAGGTTTATCTAGATGGAGAATATGTTGATGCCGATAAAGCAGCTATTTCTGTATATGACCACGCAGTGCTTTATGGAGACGGAGTTTTTGAGGGAATCCGGGCCTATGATGGTATTCTTTTCAGGCTGGAAGAACACATAAAGCGACTCTATGATAATGCCAATGCCATTAAATTGGACATACCTCTTTCTATGGGAGAGATGAGTAATATTGTAGTTGAGACTGTAAGAGTTAATCAGTTAAGAGACGCTTACATACGGCTTGTGGTCACAAGGGGTAAGGGTGACCTGGGGCTTGACCCTAGAAAATGCCTTAAGCCCACAGTATTTTGTATTGCTGATAAGATTACTCTTTATCCCCCTGAGATGTACGAGACCGGTATGAAGGTTATCATAAGCAGCATCAGGCGAAACAGGGGTGATTCCATAGATCCCCAAATAAAATCACTCAACTACCTCAACAATATACTTGCCAAGATCGAAGCAAATAATTTGGGATATCCCGAAGCGATATTTTTGAATCAGGAGGGATATGTGGTTGAGTGTACTGGTGACAATATATTTATAGTTAAAGACGGCATACTTATAACACCACCGGTAGAGGCTGGTGCTCTGGTTGGAATAACCAGGAAGACAGCAATAGAAATAGCTGAAGAAAAAGGGATAAAGGTACAGGAAAGACTTTTTACACCCTATAACCTGTATACTGCTGATGAGTGTTTTCTTACAGGGACCGCTGCTGAAGCAATCCCTGTTGTTGAGGTGGATGGCAGGCTCATCGGTGATGGAAAACCAGGTCCTGTTACTAAACTTATATTAAGCGGTTTTAAAGATGTGATAAAGGTGAAGGGCACAAGGGTATATGAATAAATTAAAAAAATTATTAAAGAGGCCATATTGGTTTAAATTACGGCCTCTTTAAGTTTTTCTTTTAATACATTGACAATTATTTCGGCATTTCCTTTGATTACATATTGGACCTGCTTGCTGCTGCCGCCACCATTACCCTCAAACAACATGGGTATATCACTAAACAGGCCTTTTAAATTTACATTAATATCTTCGGAACGGGTTACGATAAATTTCTGTTTATCAGAAATATTGCCTATTATGCTGATGGTTTGAGGATTTTGAGACAGTTTAGCAGAAATAATACGTAGCAGTTCCTCATCATAGTTATCAAATAATTTTACAACAAGCTTATAATCGCTATTTAAATTTTCACAGCTATTGAATAGGTCCTTTGCAATATGTAACCCCAGTTCATTTTTCAGGTCTTTAATCTCCTTCTGAAGAATTTTATTTTCATGCTCAAGAGATACAATGCGATCTGTCACCTCATACACAGTGGTGGAAAAATGGTTTGCCAGCATTTGAACTATATTATTGACATCTCTAAAATAATAGAGTGCCCCCATTCCACAGGTAAAATATAGCCGTGTCTTATCCTTATTTTTTTCCCATCGGATTATCTTAATTATGCCGACTTCTCCAGTATTTTTTACGTGAGTTCCACCACATGGAGAAAAGTCATAACCGCTTATTTCAACAATCCTTACATTTTCCTTTACTGAGGGTTGTTTTCTTAGAGGAAGTTTAGCAGCCTCCTCAGATGAAACTATATAGGTACATACAGGTAAATTCTTATATATTATGTTATTTGAAAGGTCCTCTGCTGCTGATACCTCTTCATCTTTAAGGTCTGTCCTGTTCAAGTCTATGTGAGAAATATTGTCACCTATATGGAAGCTATCAGTGGAGGCATTATAAAGTTTTATAAAAGCCGCGGAAAGTATATGCTGCCCAGTATGCTGCTGCATGTTATAAAATCGTCTTTCAAAATCGATAGTACACTTATATGCGCCTGTATTAATCTGTTTATCGATTATATGATAAATAATGTTATCCTTCAGAACTACATTCAGGACCTTGGCATCACCAATATAACCGGTATCGTGCGGCTGGCCGCCAGACTCGGGATAAAAATACGTATTTTTGAGTATTGCTGCATAACGTTCTCCATAGGGTATCACCTCTATAATATCAGCAGTAAATTCTGTTTTGTATGAATCCTCATAATATAGTTTTTCGGTCATTATATCACCTCAGCATAATTATACAGCAAAATCTAATTTTAACGCAATAAATTGAAATATGTACGGTAATGACAGCCTCGATAGGAAGAGTTAAAAAATTTATTTTATTTAGAGGAAATTATTGGTAAATATAGAATTATATTCTAAAGAAGGAGGGTCAAAAATGGATAAAAATAACTTGCCTGGTATCTTGAACGAGTTGGGGGAAAAGATAAAAGGCGATAAGATATTATCAGAGATATATGATAACTACAATTATTTTGCTGAAATAGAGGAATTGGATGATAGGTACAGGTGCGGTTTGAAAATAATTGAAATTTATTTAAGATTAAAGGATATATGTAAAAAATTTAATTTTGATATTGATTTAGGTAACAATATGTGATATCATTATTTCCGCACGTATTTACATAAAGAGGAGAAATGATTAATGGAGGCACTGTCCCTGGAAAGAGAGATTGACAGCTTGAGGGATGAACTCTATTGTATGATTGATGAAAAAGAGGAGCGAAAATCAGAAAGGGTTTTAGAGTGCAGTAAAAAGCTTGATTATCTTATAGTAAGATATCATAAAGTATTTTCTCAAAGGATATCTGAAGGGGAGTAGCTCATTCTGGACTGTCGTCATCACGGCAATGCCCGGCAGGACAGCAAGAATTCCTTGGGAGTGAGACCTTTATTTGAATAAAATAAGGGTCTCTTTTTGTATATTTTTAAAACATTAAGTAATTGCGAAAGGAGGTAGGTCAAAAAATTCAGATGAGCCTGAAAATGTCTAAAAGCAACAGAACTTGACTTTTTAAGCTCAAAGTGGATGGAAAGTTTGACTTAATATATGCAGGCAGAAAAAAATGGGCGCAGGAAATAAACCCATTGGATATAGGTACCGGGAACCTTTACAAAGCCACAAAAGTCACGAAGTTCCTTTGAGTACTGGAGAAAAATCAAAAGAAGTCTGTCAGTAGGAATGGAGAAAATCCGCTGAATGAGCAAAGCCCAAAGGAAACCGGATAAAGGATATACACGATTTCTACCAATAGAGGAATAAAAGTGATTATAGAAGGAAGACGGAATAAGTTCTTCAAGATCAATGTTTTCTTCAAGAAGTGAAAGGAAGTGATATTTATCATTTCCAAAAATACTATTACAGTCGGAATAAATGTCTGCAAAGGATAATTGTTTCGGTCTTGTCATAAGTTAATAACTCCTTTCCGAGATGTTGTTTTATTATTGCTCATAACTTAATTTTACCACATTTTGGAGAGGAGTTATATATAAAAGAAATAAATAAAAGCCTGTATTTATGCAGGCTACGGCGTTTTGCAAACGCCTATTTAAAACATTATTGAAAGGAGAATAAAAATGGCCAGTTTTTACGCTAAAGATGTTCACGAGGTTCTTAGTGAACTTGAAACAAGTAATACGGGGCTTACGTCACTGGAGGCCCAAAAAAGATTAGAGAGATTTGGCTATAATGAGCTTGCAGAGAAAAAAGGGGAAACGATTTTCCAGATGTTTATCAGTGAATTCAAAGACTTTATGATTATTATCCTTCTGATAGCTGCATTGGTGTCCGTCTTTGTAGGTGAAATTACTGACTCTATAATTATTGTAGCCATAGTGGTATTTAATGCTATTCTCAGTGTCATGCAGAAAAATCAGGCTAATAAGGCACTTGAGGCGTTAAAGAAACTTACGAAACCCAATGCGAAGGTAATGAGGGATGGAAATATTCAGGTATTACCAACAAGGGAACTGGTACCTGGTGATATTGTTATTTTAGAGGCTGGTGACTTTGTGCCTGCAGATGGTAGGCTCATAGAGGCAGTTAATCTTAAAGTAAATGAGTCTTCACTTACCGGTGAGTCTGTACCTGTGGACAAGGTGGTTGTGCCTTTAGAGTCAGACGATATACCTGTAGGTGATCGGGTCAATATGGTATTTACTGGCACTACTGTGGTATATGGAAGGGGTAGAATGGTGGTGGTAAATACTGGAACAAACACAGAAATTGGCAATATAGCCTCCATGATGGAGGAGGAGAAAATAATTACCCCGCTGCAGGAGAAGCTTGCTGAGCTTGGCAAAACCCTTGGCATTGCAGCGTTGGGAATATGTGCGGTAATATTTTTTATTGGATATATGAGGGGTACGCCTCTCCTTGAGATGTTCATGACGTCAGTGAGTCTTGCCGTAGCAGCTATTCCAGAAGGGCTACCAGCAATTGTGACCATAACGCTGGCTATTGGGGTTCAAAGAATGGTTAAAAGGAATGCAATCATAAGGAAACTCCCTGCCGTGGAGACGTTGGGCAGTGCCAATGTCATATGCTCGGATAAGACAGGTACTTTGACTCTAAACCGAATGACGGTTACAAGTATGTATGTGGATAATGAACTGATAGATTTTAATAAGATTGAAAGAAGTGAGAGGGTAAGTAAGGTTATAGAGATGTCTTCACTCTGCAGTGATGCAAAGTTGGATGAGGAGGGTAAGGGGATAGGGGATCCTACGGAAGTTGCGTTGATACTGGCACTTAGAAAATTAGGGAGAGAAAAGAACGAACTTGAGTCCGTATATCCGAGGATTGACGAGCTTCCTTTTGATTCAGACAGGAAACTTATGACAACAGTCCATGATATGGAGAATGGCTATTTAGTTATTACCAAAGGTGCGTTGGAGAGCGTAATGCCTTTATGTGTATCCATAGATGAAATGGGGAAAATAAGAGATTTGACAGTGGATGATAAGCAAAACATAGAAAAAGCCAATGAAGCGATGGCTCAAAATGGTATGAGGGTTTTAGGGTTGGCATATAAGGTACTCGATGGTAAAGATTATAATCCTGGAGAGCTTGAAAATAGGTTGATATTTCTAGGGCTTATAGGTATGATAGACCCTCCGAGGCCTGAAGCGAGAGACGCGATAAAAGAGTGTGACTCTGCTGGTATAACCACTGTGATGATTACAGGAGACCACAGACTTACTGGAGAGGCTATTGCAAGGGAGCTTGGAATTTTGCATGATGGAGAGGAGGTAGTCACCGGGAAAGAACTTGAGGAAATGGATGATGATGAATTAGCAAGAAGGGTGCGGAAGATAAGGGTGTATGCCAGGGTTTCACCGGAACATAAGGTAAGAATTGTAAAAGCGTGGCAGAAAAACAATGCTGTTGTTGGTATGACGGGAGATGGTGTAAACGATGCTCCTGCCCTAGCACAGGCAGACATCGGTGCTGCAATGGGCATTACTGGTACTGAAGTGGCAAAAGAAGCAGCTGACATGGTTTTGACTGATGATAACTTTGCTACAATAGTCGCAGCAGTTGAGGAGGGAAGGACAATATATTCCAATATACGCAAAGCCATAAGATATCTCCTATCATGTAATATCGGTGAAATACTTACGGTATTTATTGCCAATGTGTTTGGACTTGGACAACCACTCTTACCGATTCATCTTTTGTGGATCAACCTTGTGACTGATAGCCTGCCAGCTTTGGGACTTGGGATGGAGCCTCCATCGCCTGACGTTATGAAGTCCAGGCCGAGATCAAAGGAAGAGAGTATATTTGCCGGGGGTCTTGGTATCCAGATGGTTTTTGAGGGGATTATTATGAGTATTTTAGCAGTCATGGCCTTTATGATAGGGAGAAGGTATGACATTGAAACAGCCGAGACCATGACTTTTATGACTCTGGTGTTTTCCCAGCTTATCCATTCGTTGAATTCAAGGTCAAACACGCAATCTATATTCAAAATTGGCCTGACCACTAATAAGTATTTACTATTTGCCATAGTAATAGGAGTTGGTTTGCAGCTTCTTTTGGATACTCAGCCGCTGAGCAGTATATTTAAGATGTCACCACTTGAACCGGTTCAATGGGTATATGTATTATGTCTCTCTGTGTTGATACTCCTTATGGGAGAGATTGAGAAGATGATTTTTCGCATTGTATCGTAATTGTACTGGTTGAATCAATACAATTTTGTGATATAATGGGGTCCAGAAGATGCTTAAAGGGGGTAACTTAATTGAAAAAAGACCTTAGGTTCTGGGTTTACGGAGCACTTATGGTTGCATTGGTAACCGTAGGTACAATGGTAATAAAAATACCGACCCCTGCTACTCAGGGATATGTCAATGTTGGAGATGGCTTTATAATCCTGTCAGGCTTTCTTTTTGGACCTACCGTCGGTTTTATTGCCGGGGGAATTGGTTCGGCTTTAGCTGATATTCTGAGTGGCTATGCAGTTTGGGCCCCATGGACTCTGGTTATAAAAGGTCTTATGGGCGTGATTGTTGGACTACTTGCTGCATTTGCCCGTAAGAGTGTGTTGAATAAGGTTTTAAGTTTTGCCGTTTCTGAGGCGTGGATGGTCCTTGGATACTATCTGGCGTCTTCCATAATGTTTGGGTTTGCTGCAGCCATAACTGATGTAACATCAAATATTATACAGGGTGTTGCAGGAGTGATAGTGGGTACAGCACTTACACAGGTGATGCAATCAGTTAATGTTTTTGGTAGGGAACAGTGAGTTCCCTTATTTTTGTGCCTAAATAATTTGGAAGCAACTATTGCAGTTGTAAGTGCGAAGTCACAAGAACTGTTCCGCATTGTGTGGCCTGCATGTGTGTTTAACTTGAACTGAACCTTAAAGTGCGATTTTCTAGGGATGGTGTGTTTATGATGTCCAAGGGATGCCCCTTAAAAAAGAATATATCATTTGAAGGGTGATCATATTTGTTTGTGTATGCTAAAATTAATCATGATTTATGATATAATAACCTATATATGGTGATGTTCAAAAAACTTTACCATTTGTAAGAATTTTAATATTTTACGATCTTGATACATCGAAAGGGGTGAGGGCTATATTATGGAGATTATTGTGCTGGGTAACAGAGGCCCGTATCCAAAGCATGATGCTCCGTGTTCGGGTTATCTTATAAAAGGGCAAGAGGGTTGGATTGTCCTTGACCTGGGCAGTGGGAGCCTCATGAACCTGCAGAAAGTGATAAAAATAGAAGATGTAAAGGCAGTTATTTTATCTCACCTGCATTCAGACCATATCAGTGATGTGCTGCCATTAAGATATGCTGTTGATGTGAAGATGATGAAAGGTGATATGGGGACGGTACCTGTGTATTTGCCAGAAGAGCCAGAAAAAGAGTTTGAGCTTTTGCCTTTTAAAAATGTATTAGAACTTATTCCTGTAGATGTGGAAAAAACATATGGTATTTGCGGGCTTACTGTGGAGTTTAAGCCCATGGTACATCCATACAGGTCCTATGCTGTTAAGGTCAGGGAAGGCAGGAAGACCTTTGTATATTCCGGGGATACAGCAGTGAATGATGGCCTGGCCGAATTTGCAAAAAATGCTGACCTTTTTTTGTGCGAATCAGCCCTGTTAGAAAAAGAAAAGAAGGATGGTGCCATGCACATGACGCCCAAAGAAGCTGCTGCTGTGGCAAAAAAAGCGCAGGTTAAAAAACTGCTTTTAACTCATTTTTCACCGGATAACAGCCCTGACTGTTATCTTGATGAGGCTAAAGATGTTTTTGAAGATGTTGAATGTGCAGAGATGCTTAAACAATATATCATTTGAGTTCTTTTACAGGCGTCCCCTGTTATATATTTGTATTTCATTTATGGCAGGTATTTCTGTATCATATCTTCTGAGGCCGTCGTTGTCATTAGCTTTTATCTTTTTTGCTTTAACCATTGTAATGTCCATTTTGCTCTATTTTAAGAAAATGGATATTACAGCAATGATCCTTTTGGCAATCCTCTTCTTAGGTCAATTGTATTTTTTGTTATTTTTTAATGTAGGGTGCATATATGAGCCTGGCAGGGAATACATATTAAAAGTTATGGTATATGATGCACCTGAGATATCTGGGAATAGGACAACATATGTGGTTAAACCGGAAGATGGCCAGGCCATTCTCTTACACACGTATAATTCAAAAAGGCTATATCAATATGGTGATGTATTAAAGATAACTGTAAAGCCTGAAATACCGAAAGGTGAAACCAATCCTGGGGGTTTTAATTACAGGGAGTACCTTAAAAGGAAGGGCATATATGCCGTGGCTTCGGCAAATGAGGGAGATATTATATATATTGGTAAAATAAGAGACATGAGAAGCATTTTTATCAACTCAAGGTTGTGGGCAATAAGGACCATTGGGAGACTTTATCCCGAAAGAGAAGCTGCTTTTTTGAATTCTTTGATAATAGGTGACAGGACAAACCTGAAAAGTGATATCGAGGATAGCTTTATAAATACCGGTATAATACATGTGCTGGCTATATCAGGACAGCATGTTAATATTCTATTGCTCTTTATATTTTATGCTTTAAGATTTTTTAATATAAGAGAGAATAAGAGGAATATCATTGCTATCACTTTTATTGGGTTTTATGTGATTATGGTAGGAGCTATGCCATCGGTGGTAAGGGCCTTCATAATGTCAGCTACAGTGCTTTTAGGCAGGACGTATGATGAGGAAGTAGATGTGATATCTGGCCTGGCCCTTGCCGCCTTTATAATACTGCTGGTCAATCCTTTAAACCTGTTTGATGTTGGCTTTCAGTTATCCTTTGGTGCCACACTGGCAATACTGCTTTTTTACAGAAGAATTATGGGATATTTACCCATAAAAGGATATCTTGCCGAAACTATATGTCTTACGATTTCAGCAGAAATTGGAGTGCTACCCTTATCAATATATTATTTTTTTAGGTTACCTGTGTATACTCTTTTGGCCAATATATTGGTAGTTCCTTTTATACCTGTCATATTTATTTTTGGCATAATCAGCATCATATCGGGTGGAATATTCATACCGCTTGCATATGGATTTGCATATTTAAACACATGGCTCATAAAGCTGGTTATAGTGATTACAGAATTTATTTCATCGATACCATACTCGGTTGTTTTAGTACAGAGACCATATATTCCGGTAATGATTGCCTATTATTTACTTGTATTTATTGCGTTTGGTTTTATAAGAATAAATCATAAGCGACTTGTATTAGCATGTCTTGTTACGGCCGTTGCACTGGGTATCTTTTTTGAACCTGCTTATAAGGATATGAACATTACATTTATTGATATAGGACAGGGCGACTCGAGCCTAATCCGTATTGGCAGGACAAACATACTCGTAGATGGCGGTGGCTCTATTAAAAATGAATACTCGGACTTTGATGTGGGAGAGGATGTGCTTTTACCATATCTCCTTGCCAATCATGTGACAGGCATAGATGTCATATTTGTTTCTCATACTGATAATGACCATTTAGGCGGTTTATTGCCAGTTGCAGAGAAGATGGGTGTAAGGCATATAATCATGGGGAAGAATCCAGGAGACAATGACCTGTACGTTAAGCTAAAGAAAATCTCTGAGAGAAGAAACATACCAATAACGTATTTAAAAAGGGGAGATAAAATGAACATAGGTAAGATTACAATTGAGGTTTTAAATCCTGGAGAGAATGAGACAGATATAAACAATTCTTCTCTTGTATTTAAGCTTTCTTATAGAGAGACAGATGTAATGTATACGGGGGATATTGAAATGAGTGGTGAGGCTGATATGGTAAAAAGTGGTATGGACTTGAGTACAGATATACTTAAAGTGCCCCACCATGGTAGCGCTACCTCTTCGACACAGATGTTTTTAGATAAGGCCAGGCCGGTTGTTTCAGTGATATCTGTAGGGAAAAACAACTATGGACAACCAAACAGCGCCGTAATAGAGAGATTATCTAGATACTCAAGGATTTACAGGACAGACAGGGATGGTGCTGTTATAATAAGCACCGATGGAAAAAACATCAAGGTCAAAAACTGGGGTGGGTAATATGAACCTTAAGGAATTTTTAAAAACCGAGGCAAATCAACTAAAGGCAGCTTATGTCTTTAATGGTCCCAATGAGTTTTTAAAGGAACAGACAATAGATTATCTCGTAAAAAAATATATAGGTTCCACAAAAGCCTTTAACCTGCAGATGATAACCCAGGGAATGGATGAGATTGATAGATACTTTATTACCCCACCAATGCTGGGCAATAAAAAGCTCATTGTTTTGGAAGAAGAAGTACTTGGAGAAAAAGAAAAATACATAGCGGAAATTCTAAATAGCATTCCCGGCTCAAACAGTGTCATCATTAAAACTTTGGATATAAAGAAGTATAAGATATTAAACAAAGTATTTAAAAAGGCAGAAAACATCATACAGTTTGAAATGCTTAAGGGCAGCGAATTGAAGTCATGGATCGGTAACCGCTTTAATTCATTTGGTAAAAGGGTTGATAAGGCCACAGTAGATTATCTCTCAGGCCTATCAGATGACCTTTTCTATCTGGACAACGAAATTAAAAAAATAGTTTCTTTTGCCTGTGATCTGGAAATTATTAAATTCGACGATATCAGGGGAATACTACCGATAAAACTGGAGGACAGGGTTTTTGAAATGGTTGACGCTATAGGAAATGGCAATAAGCAAAGGGCGATGAAATTATATAGAGACATGGTTTTGCTTGGATACAATTATTTTTATATCATGGGCATGACAATAAGACAGTACAGGTTACTTTTTCAAATCAGGGCATTGATAGATGAGGCAGCTTCTATGGAGGAAATAAAAAAACGGACAGGACTTGCAGACTTTGCAGTAAAAAAAATGTATACACAGGCTAAGCGGTTTGAATTAAAAGACCTCAAGAATAAACTTTTTGAATGTTTAAAGACTGACATGGACGTGAAAACAGGTGAGATGCGTGAAGACATAGCCATGGAGGTGTTTATATCTGAGGCATAATAAAAGCGTACTTAAACGTACGCTTATATTATGCCTCTTTAGCAGAAAGTTCCTGCTTTGCTTTATTGAGGCGTATTGTTAATCTGGATATTTTTCTATTAGCTGTATTGTCATGAAGCGTACCCTTGCTCCGGGCCTTATTGATATACCTTATGGCCTGCCTTAAATTTTCCTCCGCTTTGCCAAGCTCACCAGCATTAATGGCATTTATGAATTCTTTTTCCCAATGCTTTATAGCGGATTTTCTCTTTTTGTTTCTCTCAGTTCTAATCCTTGTTATCTCTATGCGTTTCTTTGCAGACTTTATGTTTGCCAAACTCTTCACCTCCCATCAATCCATATTATTTTAACATTAAGTTTCCTTAAATTCAATAACAAAGATTTAAATGGCATAAATTATAAAAAATCGGGCAATTATAAGACCGGAGGTGAAATTATGATAGGGGCAGTCATTAGATTCATTGTTTCGGCAATAGTGTTGCTGGTAGTTGGTTATATAGTGCCGGGATTTAGTGTAGCAGGGTTTTGGGGTGCACTTATTGCCGCACTGGTGATAGCCGGGTTGGGCTATGTAGCTGAACTCTTATTTGGCAAAAAAATATCACCACATGGAAGAGGTATAGTAGGGTTTATTGTGGCAGCGGTTGTAATTTATTTATCACAGTTTATTGTGCCCACAATAAGAATGAATATCTTAGGTGCTCTGATTGCGGCTTTTGTAATTGGAGTAATAGACGCTTTTGTACCCACAGAATTGAGGTAGGTGATGTAGATGTTTTCAATTCGGACTGACCTTGCTGTTGAGGCGAGGGAACTTTATAAAGAAGGATCAGGCCAGGAGGTCCCGGGTGTTGAGGTAGAGGAGATAAATGCCGGTGACGCAAAGGTTACACGGGTTTATGTTTTCAATGAGGTTGGGTCCAGAAGTATAGGCAAACCGGTAGGTCACTATATTACTATTGAGGCTCCGGGTTTAGTCGACAATGCCCCAAAGTATAATGATGGAATATCAAAGCTTCTAACGATGGAGCTTAAGAATCTATTAAAATTGCCGGAAAACAGCACAACACTCGTTGTTGGACTTGGCAACTGGAATGTGACCGCAGACTCTCTAGGCCCAAAGGTGGTCTCAAGGGTACAGGTTACAAGACAGATATTTCAATACACACCAAATGAAATAGGTCCAGGTTACCGGAGAGTGTGTGCCATAGCACCCGGGGTGCTTGGCATAACAGGCATTGAGACCAGTGACATTATAAAAGGGATAGTTGACAGGGTAAAACCAGATGCAGTAATAGCCATAGACGCCCTGGCATCTCGAAAACTAACGAGGGTTAATACAACTATTCAGATAACAGATACGGGAATCAACCCGGGGTCTGGTTTGGGAAACTACAGAAGTCCATTGAATTATCAGGCCTTAGGAATCCCTGTCATTGCCATAGGGGTACCTACGGTTGTAGATGCTGCAACAGTGGCAAGAGATGCCATTCAAATGCTTATAGACTCTATGAAAAAAAGTGGCAGTGCACCAGCTGATTATCAGTTTCTTAATAACTTGAGTGAAGAGCAGAAATACAGCATGATAAGAGAAGTACTTATACCCTATGAGGCCAATCTAGTGGTGACTCCTAAGGAGTCTGACGAACTAATGGACAGCATCTCTGGAATAATATCAAAAGGGATAGATTCGGCCATTCATCCAGCTCTGGCAAATATATAGAATAATGGCGCCCTCTTTTGAATATATCTTTTTTAGATTGCAAAAGAGGGTGTTTACTTTGCATAAAGTACATTATGTTAAATTTTCGACTATTCTGTACTATCTAGGTATATGTATTTTAATATCTTCAATATTTTTTTGGTTCAGACTGTTCTGGCGAGATGATAATGCGGTGACTGCTTCTGCAGTAGACAGCAAACAAAGTTTTTTTACTGATGATCTATTAAAATGTTTTGTCAATACTGCATCTCCCACCATAGAGGTGCTGTATAGAAAGGGCGGTTTATTACCGGAGTTTGATTTTGAGGTCTCACTTCTTCAATATATGACAAACATAAACCTTAAAGATCCTCTTACAATATTAAAAAATCAAATACCTGTGCTTGGATTTGTAGATGTGGAGAAAACTATTAACCAGACTGGAAGTACTGAAGTGATAACGGAAGAACCTAAAAGGGAACTGCCAGGAAAAACTGAAGTTGAGGTTCAAGATAATAAAGAGACAGAAGAGATAAATGAAACCGAAGCTATCTCCGACCAACCGTTAGTCCTTGTATATCACACGCATACCAGAGAGGCATATATAGGTAAATATAAGGTGGACGATGTCGACAGGACTTTAGACCCGGAATATAACGTGATCAGAGTGGGAGAAGAATTAAAAAAAGAACTGGAGAAACGGGGTATACCTGTCATACATGACAAAACAGTATATGACGTACCATATGACAATTCTTACGGACGCTCTAATGCGGGAATTAAAAATATATTAAAGGAGTATCCTACAATAAAGTATGCCTTTGATGTTCATAGAGACGCCTTTGGTGAAGTAATCACAAAAGATACTCTGAAAGTCCCGAACCCAGATGAAATACCTAATAAGTCATTCAGGCAAAAATACATAATGAGCTATGATGGTAAAAAGCTTGCAAGGGTAATGTGGGTTGTTGGTACCAGAAGGACTGAGAACCAAAATGAGGACTGGCATCTTAACTATGCCTTTACAAAAAAGCTTCACGAAGCCCTAAATGAAAAAGTACCCAATTTGAGTATAGGTGTAGAGACCAAACCATATGGCAGCTATAATCAGGAGATACTCCCTGATTCAACTTTGGTTGAGATTGGAAGCAACCATAATACAATAGAAGAGGCCTTAAACAGCGTTAGCTATGTGGCAGATGCAATAGCGGACGTGATCAAAAAATGAAGGAGAGTAGCTGATGTCTGAATGAGCAGACTGGAACAAAACAGAAAAAATAAATATATATTTAGACGACTGTTTTTTTATACAGTCTTGGTGTCTGTATGTACATTTTTGAGCCTTATTGTGGTTGACTATTACTTTTATAAGAATATTGACGGGACTGAGACAATTCACATAATAAACGTATTTAGAGCGAATGATGGATTTAACTTTATTCTATTTGGTAGAGAGATATTTCACATACCAGTAACACGGTAGTAAAATGAATTAAATTAATGAAAATATTGGAGCTGTTGCTACTTACTTGTTTACAATTACCTATGGCCAGTTCATTGATCCATATCTGGTTTCCGTGGCATACACCAGGGGCATACACCAGTTCACTGGGCCTGGCTGCTGCTGTTGAGGCGATAAACAATAATCCAAGCATAACCACAGGGCATGCTGTTGCTTATCCTATAGGAGTTATTATTGTCATACTATTTATAGATTTTGCTCTTGCCGTTCTCAGGATTGATGTAAAAATTGATGTAAAAAAGGAAGGGAAACATATGCTGCTGAAAGGGCAAGTGAGACTTTGAATAGGGAAAAGTACAGGAAAAGTTCAGCCGGGTCACTTTCGCCTTTTCTATCGCTTTTTGGGAATGTAGTTTCGATTTAATCAGCCTTACCCACTGGGTAAGGCTGATATTTTATGTTATAATATATAATTATAACTAAGAAGGAGAAATCAGGTATGATCTCAGAGAGGCAAAAGAGTATAAGGAATTTTTGTATAATAGCACATATAGACCATGGAAAATCTACACTGGCGGACAGGCTCATTGAAAAGACAGGAATGCTAACAGAACGGGAAATGCAGGACCAGGTACTGGATAATATGGACATAGAAAGGGAACGGGGTATAACCATAAAGCTACAGCCTGTAAGGTTGGTTTATAAGAGGTCTGACGGCAATGAATATATATTAAACCTAATTGATACTCCAGGACATGTGGACTTTACATATGAGGTTTCACGCAGCCTTTCTGCCTGTGAAGGAGCTATCTTGGTCATAGATGCAACCCAGGGTATAGAGGCACAGACATTGGCAAACACATATTTAGCCATGGAACATGACCTTACCCTGATTCCTGTGATAAACAAGATAGACCTCCCCAGTGCTCAACCGGATATGGTGAAGGAAGAGATAGAAAACGTCCTTGGAATAGACTCCAGTGAAGCTATTCTGGCTTCTGCGAAGGAGGGAATAGGCATTGATGAAATATTGGAAGCAATTGTAGAGAAGATACCATATCCTCAAGGGAATGAGGATGCGCCGTTGAGGGCACTGATATTTGATTCTTACTATGACAACTATAAGGGAGCAATTGCATTTGTCAGGGTAAAAGAGGGCGTTGTAAAACCTGGTTCAAAGATAAGGATGATGTCTACCGGTAAGGCCTTTGAGGTAACAGAGGTAGGGATTTTCAGGCCAAAGGCTATGCCATGCGATGAACTCAGGGCGGGAGATGTTGGCTATATTGCAGCTAGCATTAAAAATGTTTCTGATACCCGTGTGGGAGATACCATAACTGATGATGAAAATCCTGCATCTGAGCCGCTTCCTGGTTTCAGGAAAATACCACCCATGGTGTTTTCAAGTATTTACCCATCTGACAGCAGCAGGTATGAAGATTTAAAGGCGGCCCTTGAAAAGCTTCAACTTAATGATGCCTCTTTAGTGTTTGAACCAGATAACTCCATAGCTCTTGGTTTTGGTTTTAGGTGTGGTTTTCTTGGGCTTCTGCATATGGAGATAGTCCAGGAACGACTGGAGCGGGAATACGATATGGACCTTATTACCACCGCCCCCAGCGTTGTTTACAAGGTCACTAAAACAAATGGGGAAGTTTTATACCTAGATAATCCGACCAATTTTCCAAGCCCTACGGAAATAGAAAAAATGGAGGAGCCTATTGCAGACGCTACAATAATGCTCCCCAAGGAATATGTGGGCCCTATTATGGATCTTTGCCAGGAACGGAGAGGAACATACAAGGGTATGCAGTATCTTGACGAAAAGAGGGTTATCCTTGAGTATGAGCTGCCTTTAAATGAGATTATATTTGACTTTTTTGACGCATTAAAGTCCCGCTCAAGGGGATACGCATCGCTGGATTATGAGCTTAAAGGGTATAAGGAATCATCCCTTGTAAAGTTGGATATCCTTGTGAATGGTGAAGTGGTGGATGCTCTTTCCCTTATTGTTCATAAGGATAAAGCCTATGAAAGGGCAAGAAAAATTGCAGTTAAGCTGAAAGAGTCTATACCAAGGCAGCTTTTTGAGATACCTATACAGGCAGCCATTGGATCTAAGATAATTGCAAGGGAGACGGTAAAGGCCCTGAGAAAAGATGTGCTTGCTAAGTGTTATGGTGGTGACGTATCAAGAAAGAAAAAGCTATTAGAAAAACAAAAAGAGGGTAAAAAGCGTATGAGAAAAATTGGGGAAGTGGATATACCACAGGAGGCATTCATGTCTGTATTAAAGATTGGTGATGAATGATGGGGCCAGGCCTTTATGTCCATATACCGTTTTGTAAAAGAAAATGCCTTTACTGTGATTTTAACTCATACCAGTCAAAAGAGTATTTAATAGATGATTATATAGACGCTGTTTTAAAGGAGGCAGACCTGTATCCCAATGAAAACGGCAATATAGAGACAGTATTTATAGGTGGAGGCACTCCTACAGTCTTATCCTCAAAGCAACTTCTAAAATTGATTGGCGGTTTGCGAGATAAGTTTGGTATAAGGGACAATGTAGAGTTTACGGTAGAAGCAAACCCCGGGACTGTGGATAGAGATAAGCTTAGCCTTTTGAGGGATTTAGGGGTGAACCGTTTGAGTTTCGGGGTGCAGTCCATGGATGACAGACTTCTTAAGATATTGGGAAGAATACATGATGTTTGTGATTTTATGGAAAATTTTAATGAGGCTAAAAAACTTGGTTTTGATAACATAAATGTTGACCTGATGTTTGGAATTCCTGGCCAGGCCTTGTATGGTTGGATTAAAACTTTAGAAGAAGTAGTATCTTTACAGCCAGAACATATATCCTGTTACGGACTTATGATAGAGGAGGGTACCCCATACTACAAAATGTATAAAGACAATAGACTTTCACTACCCGATGAAGACACAGAAAGAGAGATGTACTGGAAAGCTGTACAAATGTTAGAGAGTAATGGATATCTTCATTATGAAATTTCCAACTTTGCTAAAAAGGGGTATGAGTGCAGACACAACATAATTTATTGGTGTGATAAGCCGTATATAGGATTGGGTGCGGGTGCCCATACTTATTATAAAGACTATCGGTTTGCTAATGAACTGATTCCCGAAAAGTATATAGAGTTTATCAGAAATAACGATAATGCGTTTACACAAAGGGAATATATTGATAAAAGGAATGAAATGGCGGAATTTATGTTTATGGGTCTCAGGCTTATAAATGGAATTAAATTAAAAGAATTTGAAGATAGATTTGGTGTATCATTGTATAATGCCTATGACAATAGAATAGCTAAGTTATTGAAATTTGGTTTGATAGAACTTCAGGATGATAGGGTATATTTGACAAAAAAAGGTATAGACCTATCCAATCAGGTATTTATGGAGTTTATGAATTGATAACATCTATAAACAGCTTTAAGAGCCGATGACATAAGTAACATCAAATTACTATTGACAATTTAAGGATATAGTGATAATCTTATAGTCGTAAATTAGCACTCAATGATAAGGAGTGCTAACAGGGGTGATGTTTATGATTCTTACAGGCAGAAAAAAGAAAATACTGGAGGCCATCATAGAAGACTATATCACCACTGCGGAACCTGTAGGGTCAAGGACACTGGCCAAAAATTACAACCTCGGGATAAGTCCGGCAACTATCCGAAATGAGATGTCTGACCTCGAAGAAATGGGATATCTTGAGCAGCCACACACATCGGCTGGCAGGATACCATCAGATAGAGGTTATAGGGCCTATGTGAATGAAATACTTACAAACAGACACAAAAACCGTACAGGAGAAGGTATTTTATATTTGCGGAGTTTAAATAATGGTGGAATAGAAAAACTGCTTAAAGAGGTACTGAAAATAATATCTGATGTTACTGAATACACTTCTATAGCTCTTACACCGTACACTGTAGAACGCACAATAAAACAGGTTGAATTTTTACAATTTAATGATTATTCGGCGGTTGTTGTCCTTGTAACTGACTCGGGGGCGATCAAAAGTACTATTGTAAAGTTTAGTAATGTCATCAGTTCAAAAATGATTGATACTTTGAATTTACATTTTAACCGTTTGCTCAAAGGTCAAAGCTTAGATAAAATCGATGAAAAAACAGTAGAAGAAATTAGGCGATCTATAAATTTACCCATTGATGTGGGTTGGCTTGTAGATGTTATCAAAAATTCATTGATTTCAGATGTTGAAACCGAGATCCTGTTAGAAGGAACAACAAATTTCTTTAAATTTCCCGAATATAGGGATATTGATAGAGTCAAGACTATTCTATCATTCTTTGAAGACACAAAGATGATTGTTGAGATGCTTATGCCGTATGTAAACGACGATATCAGTATAACAATTGGCAGTGAGAACAAATTTGATGAGGTTAAGGATTGTAGTATTATTACAGTTACTTATAACATAAAAGGGAAAAATGCAGGTGCTATAAGTATAATAGGCCCAAAAAGGATGAATTACGACAAGGTAATAAATATAATGGACGAGGTGGGGGTTAGACTTAACCGGATATTAACGGACTATTTATATGGTGAATGAGGTGATATAAGGTGGAAAATGAAATAAATGCTGAAGTAACCCAGAATGATAACAACACTAAAGAACAGAATAATGAAGAGATGGCTGGTATTGTAGGTGAACTCAACAACTTAAAGAAAGAAAATGAAGGCTTAAAGAAACAATTAGATGAATATGAAAACATGCTAAAAAGAGCGATGGCTGACTATGATAACTATAAAAAACGCGTGGAAAGAGAAAGGGAAGACATACAGCGTTATTCCAATGAGAAGCTTATTATTGATTTATTACCAATAATTGACAATATGGAAAGGGCAATTGAATCTTTTAAGGATAATGAGACATTCAAGGATTACTATGATGGGATGAGGATTGTTCTAAATCAGTTATATAAGGTCCTGGAAAAGTATGATGTTAAGGAAATACAGGCCTTAGGAGAGGAGTTTAATCCATATCTTCACCACGCTATAGCACAGGTGGAAGATGATGAACATAAGAGTAATACGGTCGTGGAGGTATTATTAAAAGGATACACACTGAAGGACAAGGTAATCAGACCTAGTTTGGTGAAAGTAGCTAAATAAAAAGGAGGTTATATAATTATGGGAAAAGTAATTGGCATTGATCTGGGTACAACTTTTTCTTGTATGGCGGTTATGGAAGGAGGCCAGCCAGTTGTCATTCCAAATGCTGAGGGTGCAAGGACTACACCTTCAGTGGTGGCATTCACCAAAGAAGGTGAGATACTTGTGGGCCAGGTTGCACGAAGGCAGGCCATAGTGAATCCCGAGCGCACGGTCATGTCCATAAAAAGGCATATGGGTTCAGATTATAAAGTAAAAATTGATAATAAGGAGTATACGCCACAGCAGATATCAGCATATATATTAATGAAGCTTAAAAGGGATGCAGAAGCATATTTAGGTGAAAAAATAACCCAGGCTGTTATAACTGTACCAGCCTATTTTAATGATAGCCAAAGACAGGCTACAAAAGACGCTGGAAGAATAGCTGGACTTGAAGTATTGAGAATAATCAATGAGCCTACAGCAGCATCTTTGGCGTATGGGCTTGATAAAGAGGGTACTCATAAGATAATGGTTTATGACCTTGGTGGCGGTACCTTTGATGTTTCCATTCTTGAAATTGGAGAGGGTGTTTTTGAGGTCCTGGCTACCAGTGGTAATAATCACCTTGGCGGTGATGATTTTGACCAAAGGATAATGGATTGGCTTGTTCAGGAATTTAAAGCAGAGACAGGGATAGACCTTAAGAACGATAAAATGGCACTTCAGAGATTGAAGGAGGCTGCTGAAAAGGCCAAAATTGAGCTTTCTACGCTTACCACAACTGAAATAAATCTGCCATTTATAAGTGCAGATGCCAATGGGCCAAAACATCTTACAAGGACACTTACAAGGGCAAAGTTTGAACAGCTTATATCTGACCTTGTTGAATCTACAGAGGGACCGGTAAGACAGGCTTTAAATGATGCTGGACTTACACCTGTTCAGATTGACAGAGTTCTTCTTGTTGGTGGTTCTACCCGTATACCTTATGTTCAGGAAACCGTAAAGAGAATTATGGGCAAGGAGCCCTCAAAAGGTATAAATCCTGACGAATGTGTTGCTATAGGTGCAGCAATCCAGGGGGCAGTATTGTCTGGCGAAGTTAAGGATATAGTTCTTCTTGACGTTACACCTCTATCCCTTGGTATTGAAACTTTAGGTGGTGTATTTACTAAGATTATTGAAAGAAATACCACAATACCAACGAAGAAAAGCCAAATATTCACCACTGCTGCTGATGGCCAGACCAGTGTTGAGATACATGTGCTACAGGGCGAAAGGGCTATGGCAAGGGACAATAAGACTCTCGGCAGGTTTGTGCTTGATGGCATTCCACCTGCTCCAAGGGGTGTACCGCAGATAGAGGTTACATTTGATATAGATGCCAATGGTATAGTGCATGTTTCGGCTAAGGATTTGGGAACAGGTAAAGAACAACACATTACAATCACCTCTACAACCAATTTGACGGAAGAAGAAATTAAGAGAATGCAGGACGAAGCCAGAAAATATGAAGAAGAAGACAAAAAACGAAGAGAGGCAATTGAGGTCAAAAACCAGGCTGATTCTCTAATATATCAGGCTGAAAAGACATTAAAGGATTATGGTGATAAAGCTACGCAAGCAGAGAAAGATGAGGTAAATAATAAGATTAATGAACTTAAAAAAGTGCTGGACAGTGAAAATGTAGATGATATTAAAAAGGCTTCAGAAGAATTATCAAAAGCTGTTTATAACATTACAGCAAGACTTTACAGTCAAACCAATCCTAACCAGGGTGCACAGGGCCAGGGTGGCGGTAACCAGGGAGGAGAGAATATAAACGGTGACTATAAAGTAGAATAAGAGTGTATGCCAAAGCCAGGCAAAGGCTTTGGCATTTAGGTTTTAGTGGAAGGTGGTGAAAAATGGCCGAGAAGGACTATTATGAGATTTTAGGCATAAGCAGAGATGCCACCGAAGATGATATAAAAAGAGCGTACAGGAATCTGGCCAAAAAGTATCATCCAGATCTTCACCCTGGGGACAAAGAGGCTGAACAGCGGTTCAAAGAGATTAACGAGGCCTATGAAGTATTAAGTAACCCGGAAAAAAAGGCGCAATATGATAGATTTGGAAGTTCAGCATTTAACGGTCAGGGCTTCAACTCGGACGACTTTGGTGGTTTTGATTTTAGAGGATTTGGTGGTAATCCTTTTAATGATATTTTTGATATGTTTTTTGGAGAAGACTTCATGGGAAGACGGAGAGAGACAGGCCCTGTACGAGGTAGGGACATAAGGGAAGAGCTGGTTTTGACATTTGAGGAGGCAGCTTTTGGAACAGAAAAAACTTTTGAGTTAACCAGGTGGGAGACATGCAGTGTATGTCATGGTACCAAAACTAAGCAGGGTTCAAGTCCACAGACATGTCCTCAATGCGGTGGTTCGGGGCAAATAAGAAATGTGAGACAGACCCCTTTAGGAAGCATGACAACAATAACAACGTGTCCCAGATGTCATGGCGAGGGAAAGATAATTACTGATCCGTGTCCAGAGTGCAAGGGGACAGGAAAGGTTAAAAGGACCAGGAGAGTAACAGTAAAAGTACCGGCAGGAGTGGATACCGGTCATGTTATGACGCTACGTGGTGAAGGTGAACCAGGAGAAAAAGGAGGTCCTCCAGGAGACCTTTTCTTGAACATTACGGTTAAACCACATCCTATTTTCAAAAGGAATGGTTTCGATATATATGTCAACCTGAAGGTTTCAATGTTTAAGGCAGCATTGGGTGGAGAGGTAGAGATACCAACGCTTGATGGTAAGATAAAATACAATTTGCCGGAGGGTACGCAGCCTGGAGATCAAATAAGATTGAAGGGTAAAGGTGTAAATAAGCTTAGAGGTTACGGCAGAGGAGACGAAATTGTAACTATAGAGGTAACTATTCCAAAACTTACAGAGAAACAAAAACAGCTTTTACGGGAAATAGAAAACGGTAGTATAAAAACAGAGAAAAATGAAGATAAATCTTTCTTTAAAAAGATGAAGGATACTTTTGGGGGGTTGTAACCCCTCTTTTAGTATTTTATGCTAAAGTATAAAAGATAGTAAGAGACTTTAATATGCTTTTTTGTAATTACAAGAAATAGTGGCAACTTCCTGTAGTGTTGTTGACATGCATATATTGACTTGTTGAAGCAAAATAAAATATAATTAAAATTAAAGTAAACAAAGGAGTGGGTACCATTTGAAGTGGATTGAAATCCAGATTAAGACCAGTAAAGAAGCGGTGGATGCAGTATCAAATATTTTGTATGATGCTGGTGCAGAAGGTGTAGTTATAGAGGACAATGATATTGATATTAGTAGTTTTGACTGGGATTATGTTGATGAGAATGTGTTGGAAAGTCTCCAGGAAGATTCAGTGGCAACAGTCAAAGGATATCTTGCACAAAGTTCATCAGTGCCTGATAAAATCAGCTTAATAAAGGAAAGGGTTAATAGGCTTCCTGACTATAACCTGGATAAAGGTCCCGGAAATGTAGAAACCATAGAGGTCGATGATGAGGAGTGGTCAAACTGGAAAAAATATTATAAACCCATTAAGATTGGCCCACAAATTGTCATAAAACCAAAATGGGAAAGCTACTTACCTTCGGATACCGAAAAGGTTGTGGAAATTGATCCGGGTATGGCTTTTGGTACGGGTACCCATGAGACTACTTATATGTGCATTAATGCGCTTCAAAAGTATATAAAAGCAGGTATGGATGTTATCGATGTGGGCTGCGGTTCGGGTATACTGGCAATCACTGCAGTGCAGCTTGGGGCAAACAAGGTGATGGCACTGGATAAGGATGAAATGGCCGTTAAGGTTGCCGAAGAAAATATAAGGCTTAACAGGGTTGAAGATAGGGTTTCAGTCAGGCAAAATAATCTGCTCGATGGCATTGATTTTAAAGGAGACCTTGTGATTGCAAATATAGTTGCTGATGCCATTATAAAATTATTACCATGTGTTGGCAACAATTTAAAGGATAAAGGCGTGTTTATAGCCAGTGGTATTATTAAAGAACGCGAAAAAGATGTTATGGGATATGTAGACAGATGCAATTTTTCCCTTATAGAGAGAATGGAAATGGGGGATTGGGTTACATTGATATTGAACTGACATGGAGGTATTTATAGTGTCACTGAATGTTGCATTTTATACCTTAGGGTGCAAGGTAAACCAGTATGAGACAGAGGCTATTATGGAGATTTTTCAGCAAAGGGGCTATAATGTCGTCAATTATAACAGCGTAGCTGATATATATATAATAAATACCTGCACGGTTACAGGTAGAGGGGACGCTAAATCAAGGGCATTGGTGAGAAAGGCTCTCAAAAAAAATGAAAATGCGATTATAGTGTTGACAGGTTGTTATCCACAGGCATTTTTGGATGAGGCTATGTCTATACCTGGTGTAGATATTATTACTGGTACAGATGAAAGGGCTGGGATTGTTGAGTTAGTAGAAAATTGCATGAGAGACCGTCGTAAGATAGTAAAAGTAAATGATATAAGAAAAAATCACAGGTTTGAGAAGTTAAGTGTACTTAGAAACAGGGACAGAACGAGGGCATATATAAAAATAGAGGATGGATGTGACCTGTATTGTACATACTGTATTGTTCCTTATGCTCGCGGACCTGTCAGAAGTAGACCCTATGATGAAATAATGCATGAGGTTAAAAGGTTGGCTGATGAGGGTTTTAAAGAGGTAGTTCTTACGGGTATCCATATATCATCTTATGGGAGGGACATAGGTGATGTTTCTCTTCTTGACGTACTGAAGGGAATTAACAACATTGATGGCATATATAGAATAAGACTTAGCTCTTTGGAACCGCGAATCCTAACAGAAGAGTTTATAAAAGAAATAGCATCCTTGGACAAACTTTGTAGATTTTTTCATATTTCGCTTCAGAGTGGCTGCGATGAGACGCTGAAAAGGATGCATAGAAGATATACAACAGACGAGTATAGAAAAATAGTATGCAATTTAAGAAAATATATACCTGAAGTCGGTGTAGCCACTGACATTATGGTTGGGTTTCCAGGAGAGACGGATAAGGAATTTGAAGAATCCTATATGTTTGTAAAAGCGATGGGATTTTCCCATATGCATGTGTTTCAATATTCGCCCAGAAGGGGTACTAAGGCTTATGGATATACAGGACAGGTGGAAAAGAGGATAAAAGAAGAAAGAAGCAAAAAGATGATTGAACTGGCTGAAGAAATGAAGGTAGAATTTAATAAAAGATTCTTAGGAAAGACAATGGATGTCTTATATGAGAACGTCACTAAAGACGGTTTTAATGAAGGCCTTACTGATAATTATATTCGTGTGCTTATCCGTAGTGAAAATACATTGAAAAATGAGATGTATAAGACAAAACTTTTGAGTTTAAAGGGACTGGATATGATTGGCGAAATAGTGTAAAATAATAACAAATGATGGAGGTGAGAATATTGGACTGCATCTTTTGCAAGATAATAAATAAGGAGATACCAGGTGATATCCTCTATGAGGATAATGACATGATGGCTTTCAAAGACGTAAATCCGCAAGCTCCTGTGCATTTTCTTGTTGTCCCTAAAAAACATATAGAGAACATTATGGCATTGAGTGAGGGAGACTATGAACTTCTTGAGAAAATATTTAAAAGGATTAATCTGCTGGCTAAAGAGCTTGGGATTGCGGACAATGGCTTTAGGATTGTGAACAACTGCAACCAAGACGGGGGTCAAACGGTAATGCATCTCCACTTCCATGTGTTGGGAGGGCGTTTCATGCAGTGGCCTCCAGGTTAAAATTGACTAAAGCCAATGGGTGGTGTATAATTAAAAAGTAGGATATTTTACAGTTATATTCCCGCCATTCAGTAAATGAAGAGCAAGGAAGGGGGGAAAGTTGATGGCCACAGAAATAAAAATAGCTGAGAATGAGTCTTTGGATAATGCCCTAAAGCGTTTTAAGAGGGAGTGTGCTCGTTCTGGTGTATTGGCAGAAGTGAGGAAGCGTGAGCATTATGAAAGTCCTAGTGTGAAACGTAAGAAAAAATCAGAAGCAGCACGTAAGCGTAAGTATAAATAGAGAATATCATAAAATCCAATGAACCATATCAATTTGAAATAAAAAACTTGGCAGTAGTGTCAAGTTTTTTTAATTATACATTACATTTGCCAGGGGGCACCAATCTATGAAAAAAATAGTGGTCTTTATTCTTATCTTTTTGGTGGCCATTTCATTTCTCCACGATAATGCATGGACAGAAGTTAGCTCCAGGTTAATATTTGAGGACAATGGTCCTGCATCGAATTTCTTTGTAGAGACTTCACTTCTCTTTAATGAAATACCTGTATATTATAGTGGGAAAGGAATCAGCAGCTCGGGTATACTGACTGACCCCTTTGAGATATCCTATGTAGATGTTAAGAAAAGACGTTTTACGCTGAATATACCTGAGGGTACCGATAGTATCACGCTTTATCTTGATACCAGCAGGGAGAAAAAGATTCCCCTTAAAATGCCTGAGGTTTTAATAAATCCTGTCAAAAAAGAATTATACATTCGAGGTGATGTTGGGAGTATAGTCAACATTCGGTTTTCCTTGATGAAAGGCGGAACATATACAGTGCAAAATGTGATAAGAAATGGTGAATTAAAACTTGGCTATAAATCATTGAATGGGGAGTTAAAAGAAGGAGCGGTGGTGAACATTGATATACTCTCTCCTGCAGGTTATGAATATATTAGTGTGAGAAGATTACCATATATAGCTGTAAATCTGGATGATAAAGGTCTTATTGTAACTGGTTATTACTTTAATAAGAAAGTACCGCAACTTTACTTGTTGGATGAAAAAGGAAGTATTTTGTCTGAACTGCAGGTGGAAGCAGGAAATGGAGATGGGTTCTTTAAGGCCAGGCCGCCAAAAGATATTTCAATAAAAGCAGGATATGAAATATATTATAAAGAAGACATGTACAATTTCAAGTTTACGTTGCCAGAGATCAGAGCTTCTCTTGAAAAACCAGCAGATTTACTTATATATAGCAGCAGAAAAGGGGCAATGATGTTAAAAATTGATGACAGAATATTAAAAATACTTCCGAATGAAGATGGGCTGTACAGGTATAGAATCACTGATAAAAACAAAAACAAAATAGTGGGTTTTAAAGTTGGATATGTAAGTGGAGAGGGTAACGAATTTTGGAGAACATTTGAACTTGATAGCGAACAGTCATATCAATATATGAATATATATATTTGATTCTGCTTTTCAACGGGAAAAAGTTGATAATGAACTACGTATTTTGAGCTATAATATTCATCATGGCGCAACAAAAGAAGGAAGAGACAGCTTAGATCAAATAGCACTGCTTATTAAAGAACTTAATGCTGATATAATAGGGTTGCAAGAGGTAGATAGGTTTGCTGCACGTAGCAATTTCAAAGATCAAATAAAGGTATTGGCGGAAAAGACAGGTATGGAATATGTGTTTGGCAAGACTGTAAATGTGCCAACCGGAATTACCGGCAATGCCATACTGAGTAAATACCCGATTGTAACTGAAGATAACTTTCTTCTACCAAGTTTGTTAGAACAACGAGCTTTCGTAGTTGGCAGGATAGATATAAACGGAACGGAAATAGGTGTTGGCGTATTACATCTTGGATTAAATAAATATGAAAGGATAAAACAGTCAGAAACCATAAAGTCTATTGTAAATTCATTAAATAAAGAGTATATTTTAATAGGAGATATGAATTCCAACGATTCATCACGAGAGGTAAGAATACTTTCGAATAAAGCCAGGGATACTGCAGAAGCATCCAGTGGTAATATAAATACTTTTGCCTATGGTTCAGCAGAGCCAAATGTAAGGATAGACTACATCTTTACTTCTAATGGGTTTGACGTTCTCTCTCATAAGGTAGTTAATGTGGACTACTCGGACCATATTCCTGTGGTTGCTGATGTTATTTTAAAAAATCAAGGAGAATGAGTAATGAAAAAAATTTTCCTTTTGCTCCTTATTTTATTAATATCTATTTCATTTACTGGTATGGCAGAGACAAAACCTCCTGTCTATGTAGTTCCAATAAAAAGTGAAGTAAACCCTGCGCTGGCAACACTTGTTACCAGTAGTTTGGAAAAAGCTGAGAAAAATGGAGCTTCTATGGTTATATTTGATATTGATACCTTTGGGGGAAGGATCGACTCAGCATTAAAGATAAGCGATGCCATCACAGGCACCAGCTTGCCCACGCTTTCGTATATAGATAACAGGGCAATATCTGCCGGTGTGGCCATTGCCATTTCTGCTGATAAGATTGTAGTAAACTCAAGGGCTACTATAGGTGCTGCTGAGACCGTACCATATTCAGAAAAGAATGTATCATTTTGGTCGGGAGAATTGAAAGATATTGCTCAAAATAAAGGAAGAGATCCAGAAATTATAGCCGCAATGGCAGATAAGGACATTGAAATACCAGGTATAATTGAGAAGGGTAAGCTACTTACTTTAACCAGTGATGGAGCTTTAAAGTATGGAGTTGCGGATTATATGGCCAATAGTTTAAAAGAAATACTGGGGAAAGAGGGGCTCGCTGGAACACCTTTAATAGAGGTTAAACCAAATCTCCAGATAAGAATTGCGCAGTTTGCCTCATCAGTTACTTGGGGTCCTATTATTTTAAGCCTTGCAATGATATTTATGCTCATAGAGCTTCTTACACCAAGTTTTGGCCTGTTTGGCACCTTATCGATAGGCTTATTTGCCCTGTATTTTGGGGGTAATATACTTGCGGGTTATTCAGGATATGAGGTATTGGTTATGTTTGCTGCTGGGCTGTTGCTGCTCTTGGTTGAGGCATTTATACCGGGTTTTGGTGTTGCAGGTGCTGGAGGAATTATATTGATACTTTTAAGTGTTATAATATCTGCAGAGAACTTTACCCAGGCAATAACAGCTATCGTTGTTGCTTTTGTGGTATCAATTATTGCCTTGGCTCTGATCATAAAATATGCACCTAAAAGCAAGTTTTATGACAGGATAATATTAAAGACATCTCTTTCAAAAGAAGCAGGGTTTGCAGCGACAGAGGACTATAGCGAATATATAGGGAAGGAAGGTGTAGCTATTACACCTTTGAGACCAGCGGGAATTGTAGAGGTTAATGGAAAGCGACTGGATGTGGTGGCAGAGGGTACCTTTGTTAAATCAGGTAGTAAAGTGGTTATAATAGGGGTAGAGGGAAGAAGGATTATAATTAAAGAAAAGGAGGCAGAGTAGATGAGTTTTTTGGTTGTTTTACTGCCAATAATGATTATCTTTATTGTTCTTATTGTTGTGTTGAGCTTTGTTCCTCTTGGGTTATGGATATCGGCTCTTGCAGCAGGAGTACACGTGGGGATCATGACCTTGATTGGAATGAGGCTTAGGCGTGTGGCACCGGCAAAGATAGTAAATCCACTTATTAAAGCTACAAAGGCTGGTTTAAATGAGGTTAATACAAACAATCTTGAGGCCCATTACCTTGCAGGAGGGAATGTAGACAGGGTTGTGAATGCGCTTATAGCAGCTCAGAGAGCAGGTATACCTTTGAGCTTTGAGAGAGCCGCTGCCATTGATTTAGCTGGACGCAACGTGCTTGAAGCGGTACAGATGAGTGTAAATCCAAAGGTTATAGAGACACCACAGGTATCTGCAGTATCCAAAGATGGTATAGAGGTCATAGTGAAGGCCAGAGTTACAGTAAGAGCAAACATAGACAGACTGGTTGGTGGTGCAGGTGAGGAGACTATAATAGCGCGGGTAGGTGAAGGTATAGTCACTACCGTGGGTAGCTCGACATCACATAAGGCTGTCCTTGAAAATCCTGATTCTATATCTAAAACTGTATTGGATAAGGGTCTTGATTCAGGTACGGCATTCGAAATACTCTCAATTGATATAGCTGATGTGGATGTGGGAAGGAATATAGGTGCAAGGCTGCAGACGGATCAGGCTGAAGCTGACAAGAAGATAGCTCAGGCAAAAGCAGAAGAGCGTCGTGCAATGGCTATTGCAGTAGAACAGGAGATGAAAGCACGAGTACAGGAAATGAGAGCCAAGGTGGTTGAGGCTGAATCTGAGGTACCAAGGGCCATGGCACAGGCTTTACGAGAAGGTAGATTGGGGATTATGGACTATTACAACATGCAAAATGTTAAGGCTGATACTGATATGAGAGAATCCATATCACGTCTTAACGGGGGGAACCAGCCAAAAGAAACTGAAAATGGCAAGTAGGTGATATTATTATGGCCACTGATTTAATTATACAGATAATAGTTTTAATCATAGCAGGTATTGTTGGATATTTTTTTACACCAAAAAGAAATAGTACAAAGAACAGAGTAATGACAGGGAAGCCGGGGGTCGACAACAAAAATAAAGAACCTTTTGGCAACATAGATAAAAACATGGATAAACTGGAGGGAACCGATATTCAGGTACCTTCCGATGCAGGTGATACAGAGAGAAAGCAACAATTGAATAACAATCCAGAGCCAGTATATACAGAGGAGGGTATGGAAAATATAGAGGAGATGTGTAAACCTATGTGTTCAACACCCTATGCTGATGAACTAATGAAGGCTGTTATTTATAGTGAAATTATAGCACCACCTAAGGCATTGAGGAGGATAAAACGTGTTATTCGTTAAATCAGCTTTTAGGGTAATTATGCTCTACTTGATAGTATGCGCGGCATCAGCTGCCATAGGTTTCCTGTATCATGCAATAAGCTCTACACCCCTTATTTTTTCAATATACAGGGCCTATTTAATAGTATCCATGATATTGATGCTTTTTGGTGTATTTACAATGTTTAGAGGTTATCACCCTGGGAAGCTATCAGAAAACATCGAAGTTAATTATGATCCCAAATGGGGTGTTAGGAATCCGGAAAGAATGCTGATTGTTGGAATGGTGATAATGATTATCGGCCTTGGCGTATTCTTTACTGGTCTGTATATTGAAAGTACACTCCATTAGAACATTAATGGGGTTTTTTGTATTTCTTTTATCCATAAGGCATAAGATTACTATTGAGGGGTGAACTTATGGATAAAAATAACTTTTTTAAATGGATGCTTGAGGAAATCACTGATTTCCCAAGGGATGTGATACTAAATTTACCGAGAATAGTAATGATTGGTAATTTGGAGGCTGATATCGAAAATTTCAACAACTTGCTGGAATATACAACTGATAAAGTCAGGATAGGGACAAACCTGGGCATACTCATGTTTTCTGGCTCAAATCTTGAGATAAAGATGATATCTCAAAATGAAATGATTGTTACAGGTTGTATTAATTCAATAGAATTGGGATTAAACAGGAGGTAAAAGATGCCCGGGGGAATATACACGTATATAACAGGTTATGCAAAGCTTAGAATCACTGGGGTCTCTATTGAAAAATTTATTAATAAAGTACAGTCAAGTGATATAATATTATTTGACATAAAGAGAAATAAATATAAGGAGCTAACCTTTAAAGTAAATCGCTGTGATCTGGAAAAAATTAAAAGGGTTTCAACGGAACTACACCTTGATATGGAAATAATAAATGAGACAGGTTTTCTTTATTATCTTCAGATATTTTTACAAAATAGAAGTTTTGTGCTGGGTGTTATAATAGGTATGTTGCTTCTCTACCTTGCAACATCGTTTATATGGACTGTTGAAATAAGAGGTAATGAAAAGGTTAAAACTGATGAGTTGAAAACGATCATAGAGGATCTTGGTGTTAAACGGGGGGTATTGAAATCGACCATTGACCATGATAAATTTATCATTGAGCTATTAAATAAGGAGAGCAGACTAACCTGGGCAGAACTTGAAATAAAAGGTGTAAGAGCTATGGTTAGAGTAGCAGAAGGGGAAAAACCACCTGAGGTTATTGATGCTGATACGCCGTGCAATATTGTAGCCAGGAGAGATGGATTTCTGTTAAAACTTCTGCCTCTTAATGGAGAAAGGGCCGTAGACGATAATAATGCTGTGAAAAAAGGACAGATACTGGTATCTGGAATAATACACAGTGAATTGTCGGGGACCAGATATGTACACGCAATGGGTCAAGCGTGGGCCCATACTTACTATGAAGGGGAAGCAGAGGTTGATATAAGTGATTATTTATATGAAGAATCTGGGAACCACAAGGTAAGATATGAGCTGGTACTGAATAATACGGTCATCCCTATGTATTTTAAGGACGATGATATAGATTTTAAGAGATATAGTGTAGCAACAGAGAATGTATTTCCTGAAATAACGACGGGGTATATACCAGTGCATATAAGAAAAATTACATATAAAGAGCTTATGGAAAAAAGTTTTGACGAAGCCATGAGGCTTGCTAAATCTAAATGTGAGGAATTAGCGTTTCAGAAATCTAAAGAACTCATACCATATAATGGTAAGATTCTGCAAAAATTTGTAAAATCTGATATGACACCACAAGGTAATGTTCATTCAAAAGTAACCATAGAGGTATTGGAGGATATTGCTGAGGAAGAAAAAATGATCATGAGTGAGGAGGATGAGTTTGGTAAGTAACTACGAGATGAGCATAAAACTGGATAGCATGGATAAAGCACTGATGCTATTTGGGGAGTTTGATGAAAATATTAAACAAATTGAAGGCAGTTTCAGCGTGGACATTGTTGTTAGAGAAAATGAGATAAAGATTATTGGAGAGGAGGAAGCGGTAGAGAAAGCCTCAAGAGTGATTGACAATCTTTTGAAACAGATAGAAAGCGGTGAAGACATTAATTCTCATAACGTCTTTTATACAATTGACATGGTTAAAGAAGGAAAAGATGATAAGCTGGATGACATAATTAATGATATTATCTGCGTTACTGCAAGGGGGAGACAGATCAAAAGTAAAACCCTGGGGCAGAAACTTTATATAAAAGCTATAAAAGAGAATGATATTGTATTTGCTATTGGTCCGGCTGGTACGGGTAAGACCTATCTTGCAATGGCAATGGCGGTGAATGCATTGAAAAATCGCGAGGTAGGTAGAATTGTGCTTACCAGACCGGCTGTAGAGGCTGGTGAACGGTTGGGATATCTTCCTGGAGACTTACAGGAAAAAGTGGATCCATATTTAAGGCCTATATATGACGCCCTCTATGACATAATAGGTCCAGAAACATTTCAGAAACATATGGAAAAAGGATTTATAGAGGTTGCTCCACTGGCATATATGAGAGGAAGGACGCTGGATGATTCCTTTATCATACTTGATGAAGCACAAAATACAACATCTGAACAGATGAAGATGTTTTTAACAAGGATGGGTTTTGGATCAAAAATGATAATTACAGGCGACATTACCCAGATAGATCTTCCAAACACAAGGAAATCGGGTCTTAAAGAGGTTTCAAAAATTTTAGATGGGATAGAGGGGATATCATTCGTTTATTTGACAGATAAGGATGTGGTAAGAAACCCTCTTGTTCAAAAGATTGTTAATGCATATGGAGCATATGAGGATAAAAAGAAAATAAAGATGGTTAAAAAGAGGGGACAGATATATGAGGATAGAGATAGATAACAGACAGAGCGAAATTGTCGTAAGTGATGACCTCCTGCGTATAATAGAAGGAGTTATAAAGGAGACTTTGCTTTTAGAGGGTTTTTCTGAGGAAGTTGAGGTAAGTGTTTCTCTTGTGAATGATGAAGAAATTAGAGAGCTGAACAGGATATACAGAGGGGTTAATTTACCTACTGATGTCCTGTCTTTTCCTATGCAAGAAGGGGATGATAATATAGAAATTATGGGCATGCCTGTTATGCTTGGAGATATAGTTATTTCGTTGGAAAGGGCTTTTTGTCAAAGTGAAGAATATGGACATTCCTTTGAAAGAGAAACGGGCTACCTTACAGCTCACGGTATGTTACATCTTTTGGGTTATGACCATATAGATGATAAGGAGAAGGAGATAATGAGGGCGAAAGAAGAAAAAATACTTGATAAATATGGACTCAGGAGGTAAAACATGGATAAAAGAGAGTTGATGATTGTAGCAGAAAAAGCGAAAGAAATGGCATATGCTCCGTATTCTAATTTTAAAGTGGGCGCAGCTTTACTTGCAAAAGACGGCGTTGTGTTTACAGGGTGTAACGTAGAGAATGCCAGTTATGGTGCCACATGCTGTGCGGAACGTGTGGCAATATTTAAGGCTGTATCTGATGGATATAAAGACTTTGAAGCAATTGCTATATCCGGTGGCAAAAAGTTTACATATCCATGCGGTATTTGCAGACAGGTATTGGTTGAGTTTAATCCTGACATGAGGGTTATCATAGGGGAAAGCAATGGAGAACTCAAAGAATATAAGGCATCAGAACTCTTACCTGAATTTTTTGGGCCAAAGGAGCTGAAATAATCATATGAGCTTTAAAGCGGGGTTTGTCTCAATTATAGGAAGGCCGAATGTGGGCAAGTCTACATTGATGAACTGTCTTGTTGGAGAAAAGGTTTCTATAATATCCAGCAAACCTCAGACAACAAGGAATAGGATAATGGGCATAATGAATGGTAGTGAATACCAGGTGGTGTTTCTTGATACTCCAGGAATACACAAGCCCAAACATAAGCTTGGAGAATATATGGTTGAAACTGCCTTTAGTTCTCTAAACGATTCGGATCTTATTATATATATTGTTGAACCAGGTAGCATTATAGGGCCTGGCGACAGTATGATTACAAATAAGCTTAAGGAAATATTAGTTCCACTGTTGCTTTGCATCAACAAGATAGATATAGCAGATAAGGAACAGGTTCATTTAACGGAGGAATTATATAAAAGTCAATTACCACATAGTGAGATAATTCTTATTTCAGCTCTGAATTATACGAATATTGAATATTTGAAGCAGCGCATAATAGAAATTATTCCAGAAGGACCTAGATACTTTCCCGAGGATATGATTACAGATATGCCAGAACAGTTTATTGTAGCAGAGCTTATAAGGGAGAAGGCCCTGAATTTATTGCGAGAAGAGGTGCCTCACGGAATTGCTGTTGAGATTGAGGATTTTCGCAGAGAAGATGGTAAAAATCTTATTCATATAAATGCCATACTATATTGTGAAAAGAACTCACATAAGTCAATAATTATTGGTAAAGAGGGCAAAATGCTCAAAAAAATTGGGGAACAGGCAAGATATGACATTGAAAGACTTCTTGGTGAACATGTGTTTTTAGAACTCTGGGTCAAAGTGAAAAAAAAGTGGCGAGACAACGACCTTATGCTTAAATTCCTTGGCTTTAATAAATCCTAAAAATAATGATGCAATGGAGGCTGATAGATGCTATAATAATAAAAAAGAGTACCCTTAAAAAGAAATGGAGGATCCCCGATGTTATATCTTATAATGTGGCTTCTGTGGGGTATATTTAAATGTACGGGAGATATAGAGATATATATGCTGCTTAAAAGATGTGAGTATATAATGAATGATGAGGTTGAAGATGAAAGGGTATGGAGGCAGTCTTTATAGGGTAAACGCAATTGTAGTAAAAGCGTATAGCTTTGGTGAAAATGATAGGATTGTAACTTTGTTCACCGACAGATTGGGGATAATTCAGGCAATTGCTAAAGGAGCACGCAAGATCAAAAGCCATCTTTTGAGTGCTACAGTGCCGTTTTCTGAAGGTAGTTACCTTTTATACAAGGGTAGGTCGTTGTATACAATAACCCAGTTTGATTTTGAAGAGACTCATAATAAAATAGCAAGGGATATGGAATGTTTAACCTGTGCGGAATATTTGGTGGAGTTGTCTATGAAGGTTGGCACTGAATATACCGATGACAGGTTATATATGCTATTTAAAGATGGACTTAAATATTTAGATAATGGTATAGGTGAGCCTGAACTTTTGGTTTATGCTTTTTCTTTATGGATTATGAAGTTAAATGGGTTAAAACCTAATCTTATTAGCTGTACACAATGTTATAGTTCAGTGGATGATGGAATATGGTTTAGTGCAGAAGCAGGTGGGGTGCTATGCAGTAAATGCCATTTAAATTATGCAGATTCATTTAGAATAGATAGGTCAACTATATCTGTATGCAGGTATATGGAGGAACATCAGTTTAGTTTTTTAAGTCACCTTAATATACTGAAGAGAACGAGGGTGGAGATTGATAAGGTTATAAAATCATTGATTAGGTATTATATAGATCCTGATATTAGGACATTGGAACTTTTAAGTACCGGTGAGTATACTCTATAATCATGACTGGCTATGAAAGAGAGGAGTAAGCTGATTTAGTAAAAAGCGAGTCCGGGATGGTGGAAGCCGGATTATGAAGTCAGCTGAAGGGCGCTCTTGAGCCGTTGGAGAGAGTGGGCTTTTTGCCAATGAGGGTGGAACCGCGGGTAATTTGCTCGTCCCTTAACTTTTGGGACGGGCTTTTTCTATATAAAGTTTAATAGTAAATAAATAATAACTGGGAGGTATAAATATGACGTTTCAAGAACTTTTCATGGGACTACAGGAATACTGGTCAAAGAAAGGATGTGTAATTGTACAACCGTATGATGTAGAAAAAGGCGCAGGTACGATGAATCCAGCAACATTTTTAAGATCTCTTGGACCAGAGCCATGGTATGTTGCCTATGTAGAACCATCAAGACGCCCTGCTGATGGTAGATATGGGGAAAACCCCAATAGACTTTATCAGCATCATCAGTTTCAGGTAATTTTAAAGCCTTCTCCCGATGATGTTCTGGACCAGTATATTGATAGCCTAAAGTTTATAGGTATAGATCCGTTGAAACATGATATAAGATTTGTTGAAGATAACTGGGAGTCGCCAACACTTGGTGCATGGGGACTTGGCTGGGAGGTGTGGCTTGATGGTATGGAGATAACGCAATTTACATATTTCCAGCAGGTTGGAGGTATGGACGTAAGACCTGTCTCTGCAGAAATAACTTATGGCTTGGAAAGGCTTGCAATGTATGTTCAGGAGGTCGACAATGTATTTGATATAAAATATACGGAAGATATTACATACGGAGAGATATTTCATAGAGCTGAGTTTGAACACTCGTCGTACAGTTTTGATTTATCAGACGTAGAATTGTTACTGGATATGTTCAACAAATATGAAAATGAAGCCAAGCGTGTTATATCTGAAGGATTGATACTCCCTGCATATGATTATGTGCTTAAGTGTTCGCATACTTTCAATCTATTAGATGCAAGAGGGGCAATAAGTGTGACAGAAAGGACCGCATATATTGGGAGGGTACGGTCTCTGGCAAGGTTATGTGCAAGGGCATATGTCGAACAAAGGGAATCCATGAACTATCCACTGCTGAAAGGAGAGAACATAAATGACTAAAGATTTGATATTTGAAATAGGTACAGAAGAGTTACCAGCTAAGTATATACCTGCTGCTATTGAACAATTTAAAGAAAGAGCTTCGGATAAGTTTAAGTCTGTTGCACTTACATACGAATCCATAAGGGTTTATGCTACCCCAAGAAGACTGATATTATTTGTAAAGGATCTGATAGATAAACAGGATAACTATACTATAAATATCAAGGGGCCAACAAAAAAATCGGCCTTTGATGGACAGGGCAATCCAACCAAAGCTCTTGTAGGATTTTTAAATGGACAAAAGGCAAGGTTAGAAGATATAAAAATAAGAGAGCTGAATGGTTCTGAATATATTTATATAGATAAAGAGATTTCTGGTAGATATACCATTGACCTTTTAAAGGAAATACTCCCGGATATTATAAAAAGCCTTAATTTTCCAAAATCTATGAGGTGGGGTAACCACGATATAAGGTTTGCCAGGCCCATACGTTGGCTTCTTGCCATATATGGGAATGAAGTAATAAAATTTGACATAGAGGGTGTAAGCTCTTCTAACTTTACGTATGGGCATAGATTTTTGAGCAATGGTAAACTTGTTATAGAAAGCGCTGATGAATTTTTTAGCAAGCTTGAAGAAGCTTACGTAATCTATGATCAAGACAAAAGGAAAAAAATTATTCTTGATGGTTCTGTAAAACTTGCAGAGAGCGTGAGTGGAAAACTTATATATGACGATGAACTGTTAGAAGAGATAACATATATAGTGGAGTATCCTACCCCACTTATCGGCAGTTTTGATGATGAGTTTTTAAGGCTCCCCAATGAGGTGGTAATGACACCCATGAAGGAACACCAAAGATATTTCCCTGTAATGAATGGAAATGGCAGGTTATTACCCTACTTTATTACTGTGAGAAATGGCGATGAAAATTATATAGATGAGGTGAAAAAAGGAAATGAGAGGGTATTGAGGGCAAGACTTAAAGATGCAGACTTTTTTTATGAAGAAGATTTAAAACATCCCCTGGAATATTATGTGGGCAGGCTAAAGAATGTTCTTTTTCAAGCTGAACTTGGTACTCTTTATGACAAAACACAAAGAATAATTGAAATCTGTGAGAGCATATGCGAACAACTAAGTATGGAGGAAGATTACAGGTGGGTTGTAAATAGAGCTGCGTATCTTTCTAAGGCAGACCTTGTAACCCAAATGGTATATGAGTTTGATGAGCTTCAAGGGATTATGGGGATGTATTATGCAATGGCCAGCGGAGAAAAGGAAGAGGTGGCCAAAGCAATCAAGGACCAGTATAAACCCAGTTTTTCTGGAGATGAACTGCCAGAAACTATGGCGGGAAGAATATTAAGTATAGCCGATAAGATGGATACCGTAGTTGGGTGCTTCAGCAGAGGGTTAGAGCCAACCGGTTCTCAAGACCCGTATGGTCTCAGAAGATCGGTTATAGCAATCATCAATATAATCTTAAATGGCGGACCTGATATTGATATTCTTCAGACGCTGGATAGGGCTGCAACATTGATGGTTGAAAATGAAGAGGATAAGGGTGCGGTAGAAAATAAAGTTATCAATTTTATAAAACAGCGTTTTAAAGGAATCCTTATTGATGAAGGAATCAGGTATGATGTGGCAGATGCTGTACTGGATGGAGAAATAAGACATTTTCCTGATGTCAAGAAGAGAGCTGTATCTCTTATGAGATGGCTTGATAATGAGGAAATAGAGCTAATCTTAACTGTGTTTAAAAGGGTGTCAAACCTGGCCAGGTATGCTAAGAGTGATGAGATTAGACCAGAACTGCTGATAGAAGATAGCGAAAAGATGATGTATGATTCATTTATCAGAATTAAAAATGATGTTGAGGCCGAGATAAAAAGAACAGACTATGACCATGCCCTGGATATAATTAAAAACCTATATCATCCCTTGAATAAATTTTTTGAAAATGTACTCGTTATGACAGAAGATGAAAAACTAAAAGAGAACAGATTAGCTCTTTTGTTATCAATACAAAAGACAATGAGTCAGATAGCTAATTTTTCCCTAATTTCTTATTAGCCCTTACGGGCTTTTTTTATTTTTAAGAAGGATTTTAGAGATAAATATAGTATAATATATATTAATATAGTATAACATTTTTGTGGCAAGGGGTGATTCATATTCCGTTTACAGACAGACAACAACAAATAATTGATATAGTAAGGATAAGCCAGCCAATAACCAGTGAGCAGATTGCAGAAAAACTAAATCTAACCAGGGCAACCCTTAGGCCGGACCTTGCAATATTAACTATGTCAGGTGTTCTTGAAGCAAAACCCAAGGTGGGATATTACTATACCGGGCGTTCCAATCTTAATGTTATATCCGAATATTTGGAGAGCGTTAAGGTTAGTGATATAAAATCTATGCCTGTTATAGTGGAAGAAGGTACTTCGGTCTATGATGCAATTGTAACTTTATTTCTTGAGGATGTTGGTACAATATTTGTTACAAATAATAGTTATCTTGTTGGGGCAGTATCAAGAAAGGATTTTCTGAAAGTAGCGATTGGAGGTAGTAGTGACTTGACAAAGATACCTGTTGGTGTAATTATGACGCGAATGCCGAATATAATTTATACAACTGATGAAGAATCTATAGTTGATGCGGCACGTAAGATTATAATGCATGAGGTAGATAGCTTACCAGTTGTTGAGATAATAAAAGAAAACGGCAGAGAAATGCCAAGGATTGTAGGCAAGGTTTCAAAGACGAATATTACGAGATTTTTTGTGCAGTTGTCTAATGGTTAAGGGGGATTGTAAATTGAGCGGAGATATTGTCATTTATGCAGTTTCTGATTCCATAGGGGAGACCGCAGAAGAAGTTGCAAAAGCAGCGGCTGTCCAGTTTAATTCACATGTAAAGGAGATTAAACGAATACCAAATTTGACCGATATAAATATGGTAGATGAGTTGATTGACAGGATAAAGAGTTCCAATGCCCTGATAGTATATACGGTAATTATACCTGAGATAAAAGAGCGTCTTATAAAGAGAACTATGGAATATAATATACCCGCCGTAGATATATTGGGGCCTGTTATTGAAAACATGGAGAGGCTTACAGGCTTAAAATCAAAGCATGAGGCAGGCCTCCTTAGGAAAATGAACCTTGAATATTTTAAACGTGTGGATGCAATAGAGTTTGCTGTAAAAAATGATGATGGTAAGGATCCAAGAGGTATTTTAAAAGCTGATGCGGTATTAATTGGTGTTTCACGCACTTCAAAAACCCCACTATCAATGTATCTTGCTCATAAAAATATCTACGTAGCCAATCTTCCTATTGTTCCGGAGGTTGAGCCTCCTAAGGAACTTTATATGATTCCACGAGAAAAGATTTATGGCTTGGTTATACAACCTGAAAAATTAAATGAAATAAGAAGGGAGCGACTGAGATTTTTAGGGCTTAGTGACAATGCCAGTTATGCCAGCATTGACAGGATAAAGGAGGAACTGAAATTTTCACGTAAGATAATGAAAGCATTGAACTGCATGGTCATAGATGTTACTAATAAAGCCGTGGAAGAAACTGCCAGCATTATACTTGAGGATATAAATAATAGAAAGATTGAAGGCGTTAGCGGTGAAAATACGAGAAATTACTGAAGATATAGAATTAAAGATATTATCTCCTTATGCTTTCAAAAGCATCAATAGCAAAGGCAGAATGAGAGAAGAGGAAAAATGTGATATCCGCACGGAATTTCAAAGAGATAGGGATAGAATAATCCACAGCAAAGCATTCAGGAGGTTAAAACATAAGACGCAGGTCTTTATCTCTCCAGAAGGTGACCATTACAGGACAAGGCTTACCCATACCTTAGAGGTCTCGCAAATTGCGAGGACAATTGCACGTGGCTTGAGACTGAACGAGGACCTGACAGAGGCGATTGCATTGGGGCATGATCTTGGACACACACCCTTTGGTCATACCGGCGAGTTTGTCTTGGATAAGTTGTCTCCATGTGGGTTCAAACATAATGAACAGAGCTTAAGGATAGTGGATAAGATTGAGAAAGGGACTGGTTTGAATCTCACATTTGAGGTCAGAGATGGTATACTCAATCATACTGGAAAGGGCAACCCTGCAACCCTTGAAGGGCAAGTGGTGCAAATATCGGACAGGATAGCATATATAAATCACGATATTGATGATGCTATAAGGGCTGGTGTGCTGTCCCGGGATGAACTTCCTGGAGATTGTCTCAGGGTCCTTGGTGAAACCCACAGCAAAAGAATAAATACAATGGTTACTGATGTAATATTAAATAGCCTTGACAAGCCAAGGATTTCTATGAGCGATGAAATAAAGTTTTATACCGACAGGCTGAGGGAGTTTATGTTTAGTGCGGTATACAATAGTCATGGGGCCAGGCCGGATGAGGATCGGGTGGAAAGGATTATTGAAAGTTTGTATGATTATCTTTTAAAAGAACCGGATAACCTTCCTGAAGAGTTTAAGAATATTTGCGATGAAGAGGGAATAGATAGGGCAATATGTGATTATATAGCCGGAATGACTGACAATTACGCGATGAAAAGATTTTTTGACATATTTGTACCGAGACCGTGGAGAAGAAACGAAAATTTGTAACATTTTTTTAATATTTTATAAGAAGGATAAAAGACATTTTTGTCGAATACAAATAATCTAGTCATTAAAAAATGATTATAGCATCAAAGTAACAAACCAGTGGTGATGAAATGCCTATAAAACAGGATATAGTAAGTGAAATTATAGAGAAAGTTGACATAGTAGAGGTTATAAATGAGTATACCCATCTTACTCAAAAAGGTAAAAACTATATGGGATTGTGTCCTTTTCACCGTGAAAAGACGCCGTCTTTTTCGGTAAGCAGGGAAAAGCAGTTATATCACTGTTTTGGGTGTGGGGCCAGTGGAAATATAATAACCTTTATAGAAAAAATAGAAAATGTGGATTTTCATGGTGCTGTAGAATTACTGGCCGAGAGAGCAGGTATTGATATCCAGGAAAAAGATAAGCTTTTTTCCCGAGAGAAGGAAAAGCTGTATATAATAAATTCGGCTGCAGGACGATATTTTTATAAAAATCTCTATGCGAATGAAGGCAAGGTAGCTTATGCTTATTTAAGAAACAGGGGTTTAGATGACGATGACATAAAAAGGTTTGGATTGGGATACTCATTGCCTCAATGGGATGGCCTTTTAAAGCATTTAAGGTCAGAGGGTTTTAGTAATGAAGACATTGAAAAAGCGGGGCTTGCAATACGTGGATCCAAGGGTTACTATGATAGATTTAGAGGCAGAGTGATATTCCCAATATTCAATGAATATGGTAGGGTTGTGGGTTTTGGCGGAAGGGTTTTAGATGATTCAAAGCCCAAATATCTAAATTCACCTGAAACTTTAATTTATAGTAAAAGCAGGATTTTATATGGTTTAAATACGGCTAAAAAAAGTAAAGAACAGTTTCTAATAATAGTAGAGGGATACATGGACTGTATTGCATTGCAGAAATATGGTTTTTTGAATACAGTTGCATCCCTTGGTACATCGCTTACTATACAACAGGCAAGACTTTTAAAAAGATATACAAATGATGTATGTATATGTTATGATTCTGATCTGGCAGGACAGGAAGCAACGCTAAGAGGTCTTAAAATATTGGACAGGCTAAGTATGAGGGTTAAAATTATTTCGTTGCCTGAGGGGAAAGACCCTGATGAATTTTTAAAAATAAATGGAAGCGAGGGCTTTTACAAACTGATAGAGAGCGCCGTATACTACAAGGAATATTTAATCAGGTCTCTGGCTAAAAATTATAATGTTGACGATATAGAACAGAAATCCAGGTTTGTAAATGAGGCATTAAAGATAATTGTAGATAGCAATGATGCAGTGGAGGTAGAAAATTATATTTCTATAATAAGCAGTCTAGCCAGAATATCAATAAATGCAGTAAGAACACAATATAACAAATATGTCAATAGGGATTTGGAAGTTTTTAATTCCAAAATGTATATAAATGGTAACAATAGATATAATAGATACATGAATGTAAATTTTCAAAAAGATATAGATAAGATTTCAAATGCATATATTAATGCAGAAAAAATCATTGTCTTTAATATTATAAACAACAAAAAGTTAACACCAGAGTTATACAAAAAGATCAATCCCGAGATGTTTGAAGATAAGATCATAATGAAAATATACATGATAATCTGTGAGCTTTACAAAAACAAGAAAGACATAAATGAGAAGGACATATTATCGGGTCTCACCGGTGATGAGGCTAATTACTTTATGAATTTAATGAAAGGTGAGTATCCGATTGATATAGATATAGAAAAGTTTATTGAGGATTTTTTAACCTACAAAAAAATGAAGGTATTGGAGAAAGCATTGCAGGAGTCAAAAATGAAGGATGACAATAAGACGGTTATGGAACTACAGAAACAATTGATAAAGTGCAGGTTGAGTTTAGCAGAAAGGAGTAATACTTATGTCAGAAAATAATGAGGATGTCAAGGCAGTTAAGGACCTCATTAGACTTGGCAAAGAAAAAGGGTCGCTTACCTTCAATGAGATTAATGATGTACTGTCCCATGTAGAGTTAAATTCAGACCAGATTGATAAAATATATGACTCATTGGAATCTATGGGTATAGATATAATTAATGATGTGGACCTGAATTCATCAGTTGATTTTGATGATGTATCTTTAGAAGATTTGTCATCACTGGAGGAAGTATCACCAGAGGAAGAGCTGGATCTTTCAATACCCGAAGGTATAAGCGTTGATGATCCTGTACGAATGTATTTAAAAGAAATAGGTAAAATACCTCTTCTAACTCCTGAGGAGGAGATAGAACTGGCTAAAAGGATAGAAAAGGGGGATGAAGAGGCAAAGAAAAAACTTGCTGAAGCTAACCTGAGGCTTGTGGTAAGTATTGCTAAGAGATACGTTGGCAGGGGAATGTTGTTTTTGGATTTAATACAGGAGGGCAACCTGGGCCTGATTAAAGCGGTAGAAAAGTTTGACTATAGGAAAGGATATAAGTTTAGCACATATGCCACATGGTGGATCAGACAGGCTATCACCAGGGCTATAGCTGATCAGGCAAGGACCATAAGGATACCTGTCCACATGGTTGAGACAATAAACCGATTAATAAGAGTCTCAAGGTTACTTTTACAGCAACTTGGCAGGGAACCTACCCCAGAAGAGGTTGCTAAAGAGATGGGTATCAGTGAGGATAAGGTAAGGGAGATAATGAAAATAGCGCAAGAACCTGTTTCGTTGGAGACACCAATTGGTGAAGAAGAAGATAGCCATCTCGGAGATTTTATTCCTGATGATGATGCTCCAGCTCCAGCTGATGCAGCTACGTTCATGATGTTAAAAGAGCAGCTGAAAGAGGTTTTAGATACCCTAACTCCAAGAGAAGAGAAAGTATTGAGGCTTCGTTTTGGCTTAGATGATGGTAGGGCAAGGACTCTGGAAGAGGTTGGCAAGGAATTTAATGTAACAAGGGAGAGAATAAGGCAGATAGAAGCAAAAGCTCTCCGTAAGTTAAGGCATCCAAGCAGGAGCAAAAAATTAAAAGATTTTTTAGAGTGAAGCTTACGCATCTTGTAGGCTTTTTCTTTTAATTACCAATAACTATTTTGTCAACCAATACACTTGGACAACAGGTGATTATGCTGTAATATACTATTAAGGAGTTGATAAGACGTTGTGCAGAATGCTGTACACGGATAGCTCAAAGCTGATAGAATGATTGGACTGTGTTAAACCATTCCTTAATATAATGTTCGCATAAAATCGTTTTGCTTTATTATTGCCTATCGCCGATTATTGCAGCGATACAGTGGATACAAAATAGAGAGGAGGAAACGGCACATTTTTCTCCATCTGAATTATGTTGCTAATGGAGTCTTTTGCGCCTAAAATTGATGAATATAGTAGATATCTATATGAGATGGATAAAAAAGAGTGTTAATGACCCCGAAAAGGTTAGAAAGCTCGTCGTATGGGGACTTATGGCTGAGCATGTCTTTTTTTCCCTATTTGGGGACAAGCATGTGCCCAAATCTTTCAATTACCTGAATAAGATAGGTGTAGAGTTCGTATTAAGTCCGCTGGTACATAGTGATCAGTCGGCATGGGTCAACTTGTTTGCCCCCACCGAAATACTTCACGCCATGGACATATATCCTCTGTGTATAGAGGCTTTTTCGTCCTTTCTCGTGGGTTTTCAATGCGAAGATGTGTACATAGACTATGCCCAACGGTTTGGGATATCTGATACCCTGTGCAGCTACCATAAAGGGTTTATAGGAGCAGCCTTAACCGACCTTTTGCCCAAGCCTAAGTTCATGATTACGTCGTCCATGTTGTGTGATGCTAATATAAGCACATTCAGGTACCTTTCGTGGTATCACCACGTACCCATGTACTCTATCGACGTGCCGTTTGAGTACAGCTCCCAGAGCGTCAGTTATTTAGAAGGGCAGCTCAGGGAGATGGTGAAGATGCTGGAGCAGGTTACGGGCAAGAAGATGGATGAGGATAAGCTTAAAGAGGTAATAAAGAGGGAAAATAAGACTCATGCCTATATGAATAGGTATATCGATGTCTTAAGGTATAAATGCCATCCTACTACTCTGACGCTGGAAATGTATATGCTGTTTGTGACCCATACGTTTATGGGGACGCAGCAAACCTTGAGATTTTTTGAGATACTGATGGATGAAATGGAAAGTTTCCCCGACAGCAAGGCTAAGAGGGTATTTTGGGTGCACATCGTGCCCTTTTATCCCCATGGGTTAAAGCGGTATTTTAATTACAGTCGACATTATGAAGTCTTAGGCCTTGACTTGAACTTTGATTATCTGGAGGAAATGGACTGTGATAACCCCTACAGAGCGCTGGCCATAAAAATGATCCTCAACCACGGCAATGGACCTTATCAGAGAAAGATAGGCAGCATAATGAATATAATCGACAGATTGCAACCTGACGGTGTAATACACTTCTGTCAGTGGGGATGTAAGCAGTCAGTGGGAGGGATGATGCTACTAAAGCAGATGCTGGATGAAAGAGGCATACCGTTTCTTGCCCTGGATGGAGATGGGGCGGATCGACGCAACCATTATGAAGGACAGGTAAACACCAGGCTGGAGGCTTTTTTAGAGATGATAGGTAAGCGGGAGAGGTGCTTATGACCGTAGGGTATATATGTAGATATACGCCTGTGAAGCTTTTGGAAAGTATGGGCGTTGAGTGTAGGCGCATTGAACCGGGGTATATTGATAATGAAGTGGCCGAAGCCCTTATGCACCCCAATGTATGTACGTATGTGAAAGGGGTGCTTTCAGAGGTAGTCAGAGGCGGATACGATGGCATAATTCTTGTAAACTGCTGTGACAGCGCGAGGCGGCTGTACGATGTCCTGAAAAATGCGAAAAAGGATATGATGGTTTACATGCTGGATTTACCCAGGAAAAGTGGAGATCAGGCAGTGGCTGTGTATACCGGTGAAATAAAAAAATTTGTACAGGCTTTTGCAGACTTCTACAGTAAAGAGTTTAACGTCCAGGATTTTAAAAAATATATATCGATAGAAAAGAATGCCGAACAGAACAATAGGCCTAAAATGCGCAAAGGTATAAGCCTGGCTATAATGGGAGCTAGGTGCAGTGCTTACCTCGTCGATTTGATTAAAAATGCGGGGGCAGATGAGGTATTAAATTATACGTGTACTGGAGATTTACTGGAATATCCACCGCTTTTTGATAAGTCAGCAAGAGAGCAGGAAATGATAGAATGGTACGCTGGATGTCTTATGCGCTCTATTCCATGTATGCGCATGGCGGATATTGATAGAAGGCGGGACGTGTTGAAGGATATAATGGCAAATGTAAACGGCATTGTTTACCACACTATAAAGTTCTGCGAGTTTTATTCATATGAGTATTCCTATATAAAAGACAATTATCATTTTCCTATCCTGAAGATAGAGACCGATTTTACCAGTGACAGTGAGGGTCAGTTGATGACTAGGGTGAGCGCTTTTGTGGAATCATTAAGAGGAAGAGATGAGATCAAGAAAACTTTGCGTAAGTCCGGCAAGAAAATAGTGGCCGGTATAGACAGCGGCTCTTTATCCACTGACGTAGTTATCCTGGATGAGGATTATAATATCCTGTCATATAGCGTTATGCCCACTGGTGCATCCATAGTGGAAAGTGCTGACAGGGCTTTTTCACAGGCTATTGAAAAGGCTGGGATTAGCCGGGATGATATTTCATTTGTCGTATCTACAGGATATGGGCGCATCAACATTCCGTTTGCTGATAAACAGGTGACCGAGATAACCTGTCATGGTAAAGGAGCCTATTTTTTAAACAACGGTGTAAGAACTATCATAGATATAGGTGGACAGGACAGCAAGGTAATAAGGTTGGATGATAATGGCAATGTGGTGGATTTTGTGATGAATGATAGATGTTCGGCAGGAACAGGGCGGTTTTTAGAAGTGATGGCGAAGGCCCTGGAAATACCTCTAGAAAAGATGGGAGAAGAGGCTCAAAAGGCGACAGAGGACATAAATATCACCAGCATGTGCACAGTCTTTGCGGAGTCAGAGGTTATATCCCTTATTGCGCAAAATAAAAAGAGAGCGGATATAGTAAAGGGGTTGCACAATTCAGTGGCCAGTAAAACAATTGGCCTGCTTGACAGAATAGGCCGTAAAGGCACTTATATGATGACGGGGGGAGTGGCGAAAAATAGAGGCGTGGTAGAGGCTATAGAGCAGAAAATAGGGGAAAAAGTGTATGTTCCCGAGGAGCCGCAAATAGTAGGGGCATTGGGAGCAGCTATTTTGGCATTACAAGAATGATGTTAATATCGTTTATGTCATTTATGCTTTTCCATTTAGACCGATTTCTTCTGCCGCTTCCTGCATCCCTATGATAGTCTGCTCGATTATGTAATCCAGATCCATTTCTAGCATTTTTGCGCCTTCTTCTATTACGCTGCGGTCGACACCACTGGCGAAGCCCTTTTGCTTCCATTTCTTTTTTACAGATTTTACACCGAGGTCAGATAGACTCTTGCCTGGCCTCAAGATAGCTACAGCTGTGATAAATCCTGTTAATTCGTCCACGGTGTAAAGCACTTTCTCCATTTTGTGTAGAGGTTTTACATCGTTGACGATATTATAGCCGTGGCTTTCAATAGCTCTTATATACTCTTCGGGGTATCCATGACGTGCCAATATTTCTCTTGCCTTTTTACAATGCTGTTGAGGGTATATTTCATAGTCGATATCGTGTAATAGACCGATTATACCCCATTTTGTTACGTCATTTTCATTGAGGTTAAATAGCCGTGCAAAATGCTTCATAACCGCTTCCACCGCCAGAGCGTGTTTTATAAGGCTTTCGCTTTTTGTATACTCTTTTAATAGCGCAAACGCTGATTTCCTGGTTATTTCTCTATTACCCACTTCTTTATCACCCTTATTGTGATTTTTAAAATAAATTTGAGATTTGGGAATATAAGCTTGTGCTTATATTCCCAAATCTATTCATTCATGAAACAGCGGCGTTGAAAGGTACCTTTCACCTGTATCTGGCAACAGCACTACGATCATCTTCTCTTTGTTTTCTGGTCTCTTTGCAATTTGCGTTGCGGCAAAGGCCGCTGCCCCTGAGGAAATGCCAACAATGAGACCTTCCAGTCTTGCCAGTTTTCTTGAGGTCTCAAAGGCCTCATCATTTTTGACTTTAAAGACTTCATCAATGATGTTTATGTTTAACACATCAGGGACAAAACCGGCTCCTATACCCTGTATTTTGTGAGGCCCGGGCTTCCCACCTGACAGAACTGGCGAATCAAAAGGTTCTACGGCCACAATTTTGACATCAGGCTTCCTTTGTTTTAACACTTCTCCTACTCCTGTTATCGTTCCACCTGTCCCAACGCCAGCTACAAATATGTCTACCCGTCCATCGGTATCCCGCCAGATTTCTTCCGCAGTGGTTTTTCTGTGTATTTCAGGGTTTGCAGGGTTTTTAAACTGCTGAGGTATAAATGAATTGGGCGTCTGTGCGGCTAGCTCTTCCGCCTTATTTACAGCGCCTTTCATTCCCTCAATGCCAGGGGTCAAGACCAGCTCAGCTCCCAGTGCTTTGAGTAGATTTCTTCTTTCAACGCTCATAGTATCAGGCATCGTGAGTATAAGCCTGTAGCCTTTTGCGGCTGCTACAAATGCCAACGCAATTCCTGTATTGCCACTGGTGGGTTCGATTATGACAGTGTCTTTATTTATAAGCCCTTTTTCCTCTGCATCTTTGATCATAGCGTATCCAATTCTATCTTTTACACTGGACAGAGGATTAAAATACTCCAGCTTGGCTATAAGTTTTGCTTCCAGTTGATTTTCTTTGTTATAATTAGAGAGCTCCAAAAGAGGCGTCTTTCCTATTAAATCCGTTAGATTTTTTGCAATATTCATTGTATAACCTCCCTTTATATTTTTTAATTCCGAGTAAACCAATAGGTTTATATGTATTTTAATCTCATAAAAAAGATTTGTCAAGATAGTATAAAATTTAAGCAGGTAGACAATGGGAAAAGGCCTAACCAGCTACCTATATGGACTGTAGGGCAGATAGATACCTGTCATCTTATGAACGAACGTGACTGAGAAACATTCTTTTGATGTGTATTGACAAAGATGAGTTTATGTTTTATAATATCATTTGTCAGCGGTCCTCAGTAGCTCAATGGTGGAGCGACCGGCTGTTAACCGGTAGGTTGCAGGTTCGAGTCCTGCCTGGGGAGCCAGGGGCCTTTAGCTCAGTTGGTAGAGCGGTCGGCTCATAACCGATTGGTCCGGGGTTCGAGTCCCTGAAGGCCCACCATATACGGAAAAAGGGGTGCTATGTGGCACTCTTTTTTGTTTTTTGGAGGAAGATATGAAATTATCAAGCAGGTTATTATCTGTGGCTAAAAAGGTTGCTGAGGGAAAAGGCTTGGCCGATATAGGTTCAGATCATGGCAAGCTCCCTGTATATCTGGTATTAAATGGTGTGATACCATATGCAATAGCCAGCGACAGTAATGCAGCCTCTTTGAAGAAGGCAGAGGAGCTTGTTTTTAAAATGGGCCTATCCGAAAAGATTGAGCTGCGTGTTGGTTATGGGCTGGATGTCCTTTTGCCTGATGAGGTTGAACAGATAGTCATTGCCGGTATGGGTGCACCACTGATTGCTGAAATAATTGATAATGCCCCTCAAGTTTCTACCGGTGTCGAGAGGTTAATACTTCAACCCATGCAGTACCCAGAATATCTTTCAAGATGGCTTTATGAAAATAAATTTGATATAATAGATGAAGACCTAGCAGAGGACAGAGGCAGGATATACAGAATATTTACTTGCCATAAAGGGACACCAGCGCCGGTAGAAGATGATATATATTTCGAGATTGGGGAAAAACTAATTAAGAACAACCATCCTCTTCTTCACAAGTATATAAAAAGAATTATAAGTAAATATCACTATATTTACCAGCACATAATTGATGATAACGAGAAGACGCTTATATACACAAAGCTAAAAAAGCTGGAGGAGATCATAAATGAGTACGAAAGCCCAGACCATCTTTAGCTTAATTGAAGAGATTGCACCAAAATATTGTGCTGAGGAATGGGATAATGTAGGCCTTATGGTTGGGAGATACAACAGGGATGTATCAAGGATACTTATATCTCTTGAGCTAAACAGTGATGTATTAAAAGAAGCAGTGCAAAATAATATTGACCTCATCATTACCCACCATCCTCTGATTTTCAATCCACTTAAAAACATAAGGTACGATATACCCCAGGGAAAATATGTATACGAACTCATTAAAAACAACATAGATCTATATTCCTGTCATACAAATCTGGATGCCAGTAGAGACGGGTTAAATGATTATATAGCTTTGAAATTGGGTTTGAAGGATATTGATATTCTTGATATTATAGGTAGAGATTCATATAAAAAGCTGGTTGTGTTTGTACCTAAAGGGTACGAAGAAATTGTGAGGAATGCACTGGGGAATGCTGGGGCAGGCTTTATAGGAAACTATAGCCACTGTACATTTATGACTGATGGTAAAGGGACTTTTCTACCACATGAAGGCAGTAATCCATTTCTTGGCAATATTGGCAAGATAGAAGAGACCGATGAATATCGTATTGAAACAATAGTACCGGATAGACTTCTTAAAAAAGCTGTAACAGCTATGTTGAAAGTACATCCATACGAAGAAGTGGCTTATGATATATATCCATTAGAGAATGAAGGGAAAGTATATGGGATAGGCAGAATAGGTTACACTGACAATGAGTACAATCTGTACGAGTACGCACTAAACGTGAAACAACTTCTAGGACTGAAAGAAGTAAGAATAGGTGGAGAAGTAGAAAAGAAGATTAAAAAGGTTGCCGTAGTAAACGGCTCTGGCGGAAGCTATGTTTCAAAGGCCTATTATGCAGGGGCTGATGTGCTGGTTACAGGGGATGTAAGCTATCACCAGTATCAGGATGCAAAGGCATTAGGTTTGGCAGTAATAGATGCTGGGCATTATGGTACTGAAAAACATTTCGTTCAGTTTATGTCCAGGTATCTGAAGGAAGCTGCCCATGAAAAAAATTTAGACTATGAAGTAATAGAAAGTCAGGTTGATTTAAGCCCATTTATAACATATTAGGAGGATGAAATGCTCAAAATACATACCGACGGTGGATCGAGAGGAAATCCAGGCAAGGCAGGTATAGGTGTCGTGCTGGAGAGAGAAAATGGGGAAAAAGAAGAGATATATAAATATATTGGGGTAACAACAAACAATATTGCAGAATATACAGCGCTTAAGACTGCACTTTTGCGGGCTATCGAATTGGGTGAAAAAGATGTATCCGTATTTATGGATAGTGAACTTGTTGTAAAGCAGATAAAAGGAGAGTATAAAGTTCGCAATGAAGGTCTCAAACTCATATATGATGAGGTTATCAGTCTCATAAAAGAATTTGAACATTTTAGCATATCTCATATAATGCGAGAAGAAAATAAAGAAGCCGATAAACTGGCAAACAAAGCTATGGACGAAGGATAATATAAAATTTTATTAGGTCATTGAGCAGTAGAATTAAGGTCAGATATAGAAAAAGACCTCACCATCCTCTATCCGGGATGAGTTTTAAACCCAAGGAAGGTGAGGTCTTATGAAATTAATTAGACTTGTACTGTAAAAATTCCTTCTTGCTGCAAAAATATTTGACTTATTAAACAGCAAATACATGTACTGGCTATCTATTATTTGGACTTAAACGACCAACACGCCATGATTCACATTATTTCTTAAAAATGCTTCGAAGAATACTGGGTGGGTTTTATAAAATCTTTCAGCCGGCGAAACTGCCTTCAGGTTTTGCGTGATTGCTCGATGATTAAGCGGTTGCCAGGTGTTTTCCGCAGACCAGCTTTGCCTGGCCCGACGAACTACCGGGACGAACGGCTGTTACAAAGCTTTGTGCCATCATCATCTCTAAATAAATCATATTCTCAATAAAAAGCTCCCAAAACGAGGGAGCTTTTTATCTTATATTAAATTCACACTTTCAAGCAGATCATTATCATCGAGTATTTCAGACGGGTTACCTATCGTCTCAACAGTGTGCGACTCGTTCATTATGATGATTCTGTCAGCAAGCTTTCTCGTTAAATCCAAGTCATGTGTCGAGATTACCAGTGTTTTTCCACTTTCATTTAAGTCTTTAAGCTTATCCATTAGCCACTTTCTAGACCTTGGGTCAAGGCCGTTTGTAGGCTCATCAAGTAGCAGCACATCAGGATTTATAATCATGATGGATGCAAGAGCGACTTTTTTCTTTTCGCCGCCGCTTAACCTGTGAGGTGATCTATCACGCAATTTTGTAAGTCCAAATGAATCCAATGTGTCTTTAACCATTGATTTTACTGCACTCGGCTTTAATCCCATCTGAAGAGGTGCAAATGCGACTTCATCAAATACATTTGTATTAAAAAGTTGAACATCGGAATCTTGAAACAAGTAGCCAACTTTTTTTCTAAATTCATATTCTTCATCGCTTTTCATATTTAATATTGATTTGCCAAAAGCTAAGATGTCTCCGTTATTTGGCTTTATCAAACCGTCCATCAATTTTAGAAGTGTAGATTTCCCTGAACCATTTGCGCCTAAGATTATAAGCTTTTCACCTTTATTTACTGTGAAGTTTACATCTACAAGCGCCGGTATAGACTTTATATATGAGTAAGAGACGTTTTTAAGTTCAAAAATTATATCCAAAGTTTGCCTCCTTTTGATAGAGCAAATATTATAAATAATGCTGCATTGAAAATTATCCAGATTATATCGCTGCGGCCAATCTTGAAGTCATTTATAGTCTTGTATTCACCTCTGTAGCCGCGTGAAATCATGGCGTTGTATACGTCATCGCTTAACGATTCAGATCTTACTAGCAAATTTCCCATTGAAGATGCGACGAATTTCCTTTCGCTTTTGCCTTTAGATTTTCCTACATTTCTGCTTTTCCTTGCCAGAAACATGTTTGATGCAATTTCAAGGAACAGCGTTATATACCTTAGCGACATATCCAATGTGGCAGAAAATATTTTCGGAAGCCTAAAAGATCTAAGGGCCTTTAGTATTTCCACCCATTTTGTAGACAGTATCAAGATGTATATTAATGACAGCGAAACAAAAGAGCGCATAATGAAGATCAATGTGCTTAAAGCTCCATCTTCTGTGATATAAAGATTCCTAGTCAAGTAAATAAGCGGTTTGCCAGGCCTTACTGTGTTAAACAGAGAAGGTATCAGTACGATGCCTGTGAAAATTATTGATACTGTTGAAATCCTTGCTATGTAAGATTTCATCGGTATCTTTGAAAGCACAGCCAAGATAAGTGAGTACACAAGCATTACAGCTGTATAGGATAATGAATTGCCAAAATTGGCTATTACAATTAAGAATATAATAGAAAGAAGCTTTATTCTTGGATCAAGCGACTGCATCAAACCGCTTTTATCAGCAATTTCATCTGATGTAAACATGTCTTCAAATGTATTCTGTATATCTAAAACTGTCTTCTCTATAAAATTACTCATTTTTCTCCTCAGATTTACCCATTGTTTTGCTAAGCACAAAAAATACTACCATGATTATGCCGATTCCGACGACGGCTGATAATATATACCCTATTGATAATTGAAGAAAGTTCTTATCAAAGCTCGGTATGCTGTAGTCAGGCAAAAGTGCCTTTACTGTATCTGAAAAATGCTTCATGCCGCTTGGCACATATCCAACCATGCTTTTTATCTCGTCTATGCCCCATTCGCCCCATGCCGATCCAGGCGCCAAAAGCCCGATAGGCGTAAGTAGAATTATTATTGCTGCTATTATAAATAATTTCTTCACTTAGCTTCACCTCTTAATCTGTATGAAAGTCTGTAAAGTAAGTTGTCTTCGCCTACTCTCATTAAGTAGTACACCACAAGCCCTGTTATGCCAGCTTCTACAAGCCCAGCGACTGTAAGATGTGCTAGCATCATGGCTGGTATTGATTGATTAAGCCCGTAAGGGAAATACAGGGCACGTCCATCTGCTGCATGAAAAAGTATCGGCTGTAAACCTAGCTCTATTGCGGCTGCAAGCGCTGCTGCATTTATACCTATGTACGCCCCAACAGCGGATGATATGACTTTGTTGATTTTTAATTTTTGCGACAGCACATATATGCCGTATCCTACGAATGGCGCTAAAAAAGCCATGTTAAAGCTATTTGCACCGAGAGCTAGAATTCCCCCATCTCCAAAAAACAACGACTGTATTAAAAGCGCAATCGTAAGTGAGATGCTGGCTCCCCATGGACCCAATGCAATTGCAAGAAGCGTTGCACCTACTGCATGTGCTGTTGTACCGCCTGGTACAGGAACGTTAAACATCATTATCGTAAAGGCAAATGCAGAACCTATTGCCATGATCGGTATGTCTTTTTTATCGAATGTTTCATTTACTTTCTTTGTAGCTACTGCAAGAACTGGTACCATAGCGGTGCCCATTACGGCGCACGTTTCGGGACTTAGATATCCGTCTGGTATATGCATAAAAATTCCCCCTTATAAATTTTTGCCTGTTGTCGTCATGACAAGCTTTCCATGTTTCACGCCCTTTGTGCTTATTATTTCGTCTGCTATCTTTGATATAGTCTTTGAAGTGCCTTTTATAACCATTACTTCAAGGCAGTTGTGCTCGTCAAGGTGTACGTGCATGCTTGATATTATGTTCTCATGGTGCCCATGCTGTATGTCAACAAGCTTATCGCTTATCTCCCTTACCTCATGGTTATAAACATATGTTACTGTACCTATTGATTCGGCCTCATCTGACTTGCATTGGTTTTCGACTATGTAATCTCTAATTAAGTCCCTTATAGCTTCAGACCTATTTTTGTAGTTTTTTGATTCGATCAATTTATCAAACTGTGAAAGCAGGTTTGCTTCCATTGAAACGCCAAAACGCGTAATTTCATCCAGATTGATTACCTCCTTATGTGTTACTTTTATAAAAATAATAGCACTTATTAAAAAAATAATCAATAGAATCTTAATAAGTCATAATATTACATTAATTTAAATTGTTGAAATTTATTAAGCTGTAATTTATGATATATAAAAAGGATATAGTCAATCTCATGCTGATGTTAATAAGGAGGTCGAAATTGAGATAAAGTCTTATAAAATAGATAAAGGGTCTGTAATGAGATATTTGGGATATGGCACAAAAACTTAGAAGAAGATTTAATTTACGATATCAAAAAAACATGAGAGAATCATATGAGCTGTACAGGAATTAGGAGAAACTTTAAAACAAGATAGTGAAGAAAAAAGAAAATAAGTCTTTGAATAGGGAGAGGTTCCCAGAGGAGAGAAGGTTACAAGGTGTCTATATATAGAAAGTGACGGAGTAATAATACGTCTACAAAAGGCAGATAAAAAGAGAGGAGAAATAAAACATTTAGCAGCCTATGAAGGCAAAGAGAAGATTGGTGGAGGACGATATAGACTGAAGAATAAGCTTGTAGTAAGCAGCTTAGCTGATAGTGAAGAGATATGGGGAGAAGCTTATTCTAAAGTAGGACACAAATGGGATATAGAACGTGTAGAAAAAGCCATTGAGGAAATTTAGATAAAAAATTTTTAAAAACTCACATACAAAATCTTAACGCGGACCCATGAATAAAAAAGATTTGACAAACAACGAGAAAGATGATAGTATTATATATCCAGAAAAAATATATCCATAAAGATGAGCAAGCTGGATAGTCGCGTGCTCGTGCACGAGGAAAGTCCGAGCTCCATAGGGCAGGGTGCTGGGTAACGCCCAGCGGAGGCGACTCCGAGGAAAGTGCAACAGAGATATACCGCCACGTAAGTGGTAAGGGTGGAAAGGCGAGGTAAGAGCTCACCAGCAGCCAGGTGACTGGCTGGCTCTGCAAACCCCACCTGGAGCAAGGCAAATAGGAGAGCATATGTGGTGGCCCGCCACGCTCTCGGGTATGCTGCTTGAGGCAGCAGGCAACTGCTGTCCTAGATAGATGACTATCCAAGACAGAACTCGGCTTATAGGCTTGCTCAACAGATATCATATCAGGTCCAGAGATTTTTCTCTGGACTTTCAAATTGATTATTGTGGGGCAAAATTCTTCATACATATAAAAGGCGAATACTTATAATTCACATCCATAAAAGAAGCCCTCTTTAAACCTGTCTACATCATCCAGGAAGGACATAATTCTGTAAACATTTTCATTATTGTTACTTTTCCAGATCCTATGTATAGGATATTTCTAAATGCATATACTACCGTTTGCTTGAATAATTCCTGAGGGAGGGATTATATGGAAAATAACATGACTGCTGCCAACTTACGGTCTGCCTTTGGCGGTGAGAGTATGGCCTATCAGCGCTATAAGGTATGGGGAAAAACAGCAAGGGGTGAGGGTTTTCCTAATGTAGGGAGATTATTTGAAGCCATAGCCGATGCGGAAAAAATTCATGCATCAAATCATTTTAAGACAATGAAAGATGTGGAAGGTGATTTCCTTGTTCCATCCATGGCAGGTTTTGGCATAGGCAATACCTCGATGAATCTTGCCAAGGCCATTAGTGGTGAAAACTTTGAGATTATCCAAATGTATGCTACATATATTGCTGTAGCTGACTTCCAGAAAGAGAGTGAAGCAAAGAAGTCTTTTGTATGGGCAATAGAATCAGAAAAGGGACACTCAAAGCTCTATACAGAAGCCAAGAAGTCTGTAGACAGTGGAAAAGACTATCAGATTGATAAGATACAGATCTGCAGTGTATGTGGCTATACGCTGATCGGAAAGGCGCCAGAAAAATGTCCGATATGCGGTGCTACAAAGGATAAATTTACAGCTTATTAGAATTATTAGAAGTCTTCCGGGCAAAATACATATCAGAGGTGGTATGATGCTTGGAAGACTTATTGTTTTGTTTATAACGGTTTCATTATTGGATCTGTTGCTATTGATAGCCCTGGGTAGATATATAGGATATTTAAAAACCGTTCTTATTGTTATAGGCATTGGCATAATAGGTGCCATAATAGCTGAACGTGAGGGACTTTATACATTTAGAAGGGTTAGAGATGAATTTTACAAGGGAAATCTTCCAACCGACGAACTTATGGATGGCGTATTTGTCCTGGCTGGTGGTGTAATGCTTATAACTCCTGGCCTTATAACCGATGTCATCGGTATCTTATGCCTTATTCCCAAGAGCAGAAAATACATCAAAAGATTTACACTTACTTATCTGAAATATTTACTAAACAGCAGGATTTTCAAGATAAAATTAAGAAGATAACACCCGGTAAAGGGTGTTTTTTGATATAATAATGTATTAAAATTATATTAGCTTATATTTATATTGGAAAGCAGGCGTAGACATGCATAATTTAAAGGTTGGTCAAAAGATAGAAATATATATAGAAAAAATGGCCAGTGAGGGGCAAGGTATCGCTAAGTATGATGGTATGACGGTATTCGTAGAAAAAGCCATAGCTGGAGAAAAAGTGCAGGCAGAGGTCTCAAAGGTTAAAAAAGACTACGCTGTAGCAGAGACCATACATATTCTGGAGGCGTCATTATATAGAGTAGAACCGCTCTGCCCGGTATATAATTTGTGTGGTGGCTGTCAGCTCCAACACATGAGCTATGAAGGTGAACTTATATTTAAAAAGAACAAAATTGAAGATGCATTAAAAAGGATAGGCAGTATAGAAGTAAAGGTTAATGATGTGATAGGCATGAATAGTCCATATTACTATAGGAGCAAAGCGCAGTATCCGGTAGCTACCGTAGATGGAAAGGCAGTAATGGGTTTTTATAAGGAAAGGTCGCATGAAATAGTACCAATAAAAGAGTGTATGCTGCAAAACAGACAGGCTGAAAACATTGCCATGGAGGTACTGGAATTCATAAAAGAATTCAATATCCAAGTATATAATGAAAATACAAAGCAAGGATTAATAAGACATATAATGACCCGATATTCTAAGTCAACAGGAGAGACAATGGTTGTAATTGTAGCCAGGGAAAATAATCTGCCCCATAAAGATGAACTTGTGAATAGATTAAAGAAATACGATGGTTTTGCAGGCCTGGCCTTAAATATCAATCCACAGGATACAAATGTTGTCCTTGGTAACAAAAACATTTTCCTTTATGGCAAAAGTAGGATAATAGAAAGTATAGGAGGACTTAAATATTATATATCGCCGCAATCCTTCTTTCAGGTAAACCCCATTCAGACCGAGATATTATATTCAAAAGCCCTCGAGTTTGCAAATCTTCAAGGTGACGAGCTGGTTATAGATGCATACTGTGGCGTAGGAACTATTTCTCTTTTTCTTGCACGAAGAGCAAAACAGGTCATAGGTATTGAAGTTGTTGAAAAGGCGGTTGAGGATGCAAAGGAAAATGCAGGGCTCAATAAAATATCCAACGCTGATTTTATTGCCGGAAAATCTGAAGATATCATGAAGGATCTAAAAAATAGAGGAATCACTCCTGATGTAATAGTTGTGGACCCACCGCGTAAGGGTTGTGACGATGCTGTACTGGACTCTATAATAGACATGGCACCGGAGAGGATAGTCTATGTGTCTTGCAACCCTGCTACCTTGGCTAGGGACCTTAAAAAATTAAGTAAAAAATATTGTATAAAAGAAGTACAACCTGTAGATATGTTTCCCAGAACGAGCCACATTGAGTGCGTAGTTCTGATGACAAATGTAAAAAATAAATAAGCACCTAAAAAACGGCTTGAATACAGGGCTTTCCGGTGATTTGCCATCTGTAGATAATTTGTTTGCGGATAGCGGAGATGCAGGAAAGCCCTGTTTTTTTGTTTCTGTGACTGTACGTGGAAACACATCCACAGCCTCTCAAGGCGGCCTTTGGCGGGCGAGGTTGTGTAGACGGAAAAGACGGCGGTTGATTGTTCGAGGGGACATGTCTAAAGGAATTTTAGCATTAGATTTATATTTTATATTTCAATCAAAAACAAATGTTAACATTGATACAATGTTAACCAGCGAAACCAGTATTACTTGGCATTTTATATAAAATATAAGTAGCCTCGATGTATGGCATTTTTGCTTTTTTGGGAATTGTGTTTTCATCTCAAACACGTTGACATATATTACGTTTAGTGATATACTTTACATTACATTAAACGTAATAAGTTTGGGGTGGTTTGCATAAGAGACAATATAAAAGGCGGTGCATTAACCGAGACAACATTTCTTATCATGCTCGCCGTGTATAAGCCAAATTATGGATATGGGATTATGCAGTTTATTGAAAAGGAAACCGGCGGGCGGGTTGTTTTGGGTGCTGGAACTTTATATGGGGCTATAAATGCATTGGTAAAGAAAAAATGGATTACTCCTTTTGGGTCTGAAGCTGACGGTAAGAAAAAAGAATATGTTATAACCGATGCTGGGAAACAGAAGGTGGCCGAGGAATTAAAGCGTATGGGTGAGGTTTTGAAGCTGGCGTCGACAATTATAAAGGAGGATAGAGGCAAATGAGCAAAACTGTATTTCGATACTTTTTTGATTTCCTAGACGGGCAGGAAAAGTGGCTGAATGATATGGCTGAGAAGGGCTACCGGCTTAAAAAATGCGGAAAAATAACCTATACTTTTGATGAATGCATGCCTGGTGAATATGAGTACGCCGTTGAGTTTGTCGGCGATAAATCCTATTCCAAGGCAGAGGACTATCGCAGGTACCTTGAAGGCATGGGATTTCGCACTTTCACAAAAAATATCAACCTAAATTTTTCTTATGGCAAGGTAAGGTGGCGGCCATATGCTAAAGGCATGGGGCAAATTGCTACGTCGCCCGGCGCTTTTAACAAAGAGCTTTTAATTGTGGAAAAAAAGAAAGATGAAAAACCATTCGAGATGCATACGAATGTGCAGGACAAGTTAGATGCTTATAAAACCGTTAGACGCGCCTATATTTGGGCCGTTCTTATGATGTTTGGACTTGTTGTTGTGACCTTTATTCCCAATATATCTTCGTTGTCAGTGGCAATGACATGGGTGCTTAGAGCTGCTGTTGCAGTCTTTGGCGCTTTGTTTCTTATCCCAACGGTGAAATATTCTTTATTGGTTAACCGATTAAGGAATGAGAACAAAATCTTTGAATAAAAATGTACTATCCATAATTCTGTTATTGGTTAGATTATTTGTATAATTAGCAATACATAAATGTTATAGCTATCGTGGAAAAGTGCACCTGTCCTGCGGTACTTTCCTACCTTTCGTGTAAATGTTAGAAATCGTGAAATAGTATGAGATTTATTGAAGAAGTGTATGTGTTAAAGGCTGTGAAATGTAAAAAATAAATAAAAGCTTGAAAAATGGCTTGGATACAGGGTTTTCCGGCGATTTGCCATCTGCCGAAAATGTATTTTTTGGTGGTATATATACCGGGAAGCCCTGCATTTTTATTTGCGTAATTGTTTAAGGAAACACATCCACAGCCTTTCGGGATGGCTTTTGGCTGGCAGGGTTGTGTAGACGGAAAAGACGGGGGTTGAAATGGTTTGATGTGTTCGCGGGAACATGTCTACGGAAACTTGCATAATTTCAGTTCCACTTTTTATTAAAGATAACATTCAACTTTGGCTTTTTACAATTTTCTGATACTCTGCTCCCCATGTTTCCATTGCTTTAATAATTGGACGCATGCTTTCACCCAATTCGCTTAAGGCGTATTCTACACGAGGCGGCACTTCCGGGTACACAGTGCGGATAATAATTCCATCTGCTTCCATAGATCTCAGGCTATCCGTCAGTACCTTGTGACTGATACCAGGGATGTTTTTTCGCAGTTCGTTAAAGCGCCAAGGGCGCTGAAGCAAATTTCGCAAGATCAACAGTTTCCACTTACTGCCTATCAATTGAACCGTGGTCGCTACAGGACATTCAGGCAATTCTTCTTTTGTCAGCACCGTATCATCTCCTTCATAAGTTCAGATTTGAATGTTACATTCAAATTATAATATAAGATAACGATTAAGACAAGTTGGTTATAAAAAGGTGACTAAGTAATAGATTTGTGCGTACTTTTTTTTTAGATAAAGCAAAAGTTAAAATATAATTGCGAACAAACAAAGGGTTCGTAAAATCCAAAAATGGAGGTAAAACACTATGGCACTTTCTAATCTGTTTGGATGGAACAAAAAAGAGGCGGCTTCTGCTTGTGGTTCTGCTTGCGGAGCATCCGATAAGCCTGCTGAAGCTCCCACTGCCTGTGGTGCTACTGATGCTCCTGCTGCCTGCGGCGCTGCTGATAAGCCGGAAGAAAAACCTACCGCCTGCGGTTCTGCCTGCGGCGCTGGCGACAACAAATAATCCGGTCAACACGCCAACACATCCCCGGCATAGCTGGTCTTACCGGGGACTTTTAAAATTATTCTGGCAACAGCCAGTTTTTATATAAAGAGAGGTAATGAATGATGAAACAATATTTTGCTTTTCAGTGGCACATCACTGACGAGTGCGATCAGCGGTGTAAACATTGTTATATATTTTCGGAAGTTCATGGCAAACATCTGGACTCCATGAACTGGGAGCAGATGGTGGACGTAGTGGACAACTGCTGTGACATGTGCGAAATGTATGATCGGTTGCCCTATTTCTATATCACCGGCGGCGATCCGATCCTGCATCCCGAATTCTGGCGGCTGCTTGGTTTGCTGAAAGAAAGGTACATTCCTTTTACTATCCTCGGCAACCCGTTCCATCTGAATGACGAGGTATGTAAAAGGTTGAAAGAATATGGATGCCAGAAATACCAGCTCTCCCTTGATGGGATGCGGGAAACCCACGACTGGTTCCGTAAGCCCGGCTCCTTTGATTGTACCCTTGAAAAAATCGACTGCATTAAAAAGGCCGGTATCCGCTCAGTCATTATGACTACGGTATCTGGAAAAAACATCAAGGAAGTTCCGGATATTATTGACACCGTTGTGGCGCATAAAGTGGATGTGTTCGCTTTTGCGCGGTACTGCCCAACCAGCGAGGGAAAGGACACCGGCATGACCCCACAGGAATACCGGGAATTGCTGGACACCTGCTATCAGAAATTCCAGAAATATGAAGCCGAAGGCTGCCAAACCTACTTTAATCGGAAAGATCACCTTTGGACGCTCTATGAATACGAAAAAGGCATTTTCAAAATCCCGGAGAATACACAGGAGGGTATGATCTACGGCGGCTGCAACTGCGGCAACTGCCATTTGACCATCCTGCCTACTGGTGACCTGTACGCCTGCCGTCGCTTTGAAAGCAAGGTGGGCAATGTGTTTGAAGATCGCATTGCCGATGTGTGGGTATGCGACCGTATGGAAGCCTACCGGGAGTATACAAAATTCAAAAAATGTTCCAAATGCGAATTGCTGGCTTGGTGCCGGGGATGCCCCGCCGTTACTTACGGTACAACCGGAGATTTTTACGAGGCTGACCCCCAATGTTGGAAGGAGGTTAGATAATGGAATTGCTGGATTTAATTAAGAAAAGAAGGTCTATTCGTAAATATCAAGATAGGCAGATACCGAAAGAGGACCTGGAAAAAATCATCGAAGCAGGTCTCTATGCACCAAATGCGGGTGGAGGACAGCGAACCATCATCGTTGGTGTTCATAGCAAAGAGTTGACAGAAACTATCGGAAAGCTGAATATCGCCCATTTTGATAAGAACAAGATGCTCGGCTCCTATGTATCTAAAGAGCAGCCGAGTATTATTGATGACCCTACTATTAAAAATGGTTTTTATGGCGCGCCTACAGTCTGCGTAGTATTTGCCCAGAAAAACTTTTTATACAGCATCCCCGATGCGTTCTGTTGTGCAGAGAACATGGTATTAGAGGCTACTGAACTGGGGATTTCCTCCTGCATTATTGCAAGAGCCGAAGAAACCTTTGAAAATGAATTAGGAAAAAAGCTATTAAAGGATTGGCAAATTCCTGAAAACTACATTGCGAGATGCTTTGTCGTGCTCGGTTATTGCGACGGGGCATATCCCGCTGCCAAACCGAGAAAAGACGGAAGAAGCCGAATCATTGAATAGAAAAGGGCTGGAGAACGGTTATGGACTTTATGGATATATCCAAAATGCGGGTTACGGTGCGTAAGTTTGCACAGATGCCCGTGGAGCAGGAAAAAATTGAAAAGATTTTGGAGGCCGGGCAGTGGGCTCCTACTGCGGTCAATTATCAGCCACAGCGGGTTTTGGTGCTGAATACACTTGAAAATCTGGAAAAGGTAAAATCATTCTGCACCTTTAATTACGACAAAAAATATGCAGACTTGGCAGAAGAATGTGATGATAAAGAACATGGCAAAAATGTGTATTATTATGGTGCGCCGCTGGTGCTGTTCGTAAGTTATGACGAAACTGTTTGTTGGCATCATCCCCAAAGCGGTAAGAGCAGCGGCGTCACCGATGCCACCATTGTAGCAACACACATGATGCTGGAAGCGGCCAGCCTTGGGCTTGGAACAGTCTGGATCAGCTACTTTGACGAGAATAAAGCCAAAAAACTGCTTAATCTCCCTGAAAACTGGCAACCGGTATGTATGCTTTACGTCGGATACCCAGCGGAGGACTTTAAGCCCAATCCGAATATATCTGGAAAACGATTTCCGATTGAAAAAACATGTTTCTATAATGATATACCACAAAATGTGAAAGATGGTGCTGATTATGGAGAATTATGAGGAAAGGCTGATTGCCGCAAAAAAAGCAATTGAAAACGCGGACTCTGTTCTGATCGGAGCAGGGGCAGGACTGTCCGCTGCTGCAGGGCTGACCTATTCCGGCAAACGGTTCACGGATAATTTTTCCGATTTTATTGAGAAATACGGTATCGAAGATATGTACTCTGCCACCTTTTATCCGTTTAAGACACAGGAGGAATTATGGGCGCATTGGGCAAGGCATATTGATGTGAACCGCTATTCCCAAGCTGCTACAAAGCTTTACATGGATTTGTTCCGGCTGGTTCAGGAAAAGGAATATTTTGTAATTACAACCAACGTTGAAAGCCAATTTGAGAAAGCCGGTTTTCCAAAAGATAAAATTTTTGAGGTGCAGGGCAATTACGCCTATTTGCAGTGCGCCAAAGGATGCCACGACAAACTGTATTATAACGAAGAATTGATAAAAGAAATGGCAGCACATACAAAAGACTGCAAAATACCATCTTATCTTGTTCCGAAATGTCCGGTTTGCGGCGGTCTGATGGATGTTAATCTGCGGAAAAATAATTATTTTGTGCAGGACGAAAACTGGTATCAGGCAAATAACCGCTACGATGAATGGCTGAAAAAGAATTATAAAAAACGGATTATCTTCCTTGAGCTTGGGGTTGGTTTCAATACTCCCGGTATCATTCGCTACCCATTTGAGCAGATGGTTTATAGCAATAAAAAGTCAACCTTGATTCGTTTCAACCGCGATTATCCATTAGGCATGAAAGAAAATATACAGCGCACCATTTCTTTCGATGAAGAAATGCAGATGATTGTCACAGCATTATTGGAGGATACCGATGCACGATATATGGAACCCGTGGCATGGCTGCGTAAAGTGCAGTGAGGGATGTCAGTATTGTTATATGTATTTTCTTGACCGGATGCGCGGCATCGTCGGTTCTGACATTTACAAAACAAAATCTGGTTTTACTTATCCATTACAGAAAAACAGAGAAGGAAAATATAAAATCCAGAGCGGTGAACTGATCAGAGTCTGTATGTCCTCGGACTTCTTTCTGGAAGAAGCCGACCCTTGGCGGACAGAGGCATGGGATATGATGCGCCAGCGCAGCGATGTGAAGTTTTTTCTGTTGACAAAGCGTCCCCAGCGCGTCCGTGAGTGTGAGGCGTACAATGTCACATTCTGCTTTATTGAAACAGGAACACATTTTATCAAAGACGGAAAGCACTATCATATTCCAAAAAAGATTGTGCAGAGCCGGATGGCATATAAATCCGGCATGAATTATCAGGGAAAGCCGATGGAATTTAAGCTGACAGACGGATGGGGGTATCCTATCCCAGCGGAAAATCTGTATGTTTCCCATTATCGGCAGAACTGCCCGACCTGCGGAAGCAAATTGATCTGCAACGGCTGCAGTGATTGTGGCCGGTGCAAAGAATGAAAGGCGGTGTACTATGACAAGAACAGAACAACTGGATTTTATGATAAAAGAGCTGATGCCGGGGATTGCTATTCCAAAGGAGGCTGCGGACAAATGGAGAATGTTCCGTTCTCTTGTCAATATACGTCAGCCGGGGCCGGTCAGCACCGCTTTTTTGCAGGTGCAGGATGCTTTTCTGAAAAATGAAACAGCGCAAAAAGGCATTACCCGTTTGGAAGATTTACAGCCAATAGCGGACGGAATTTATCTGTGGCAAGGCGATATTACGACTCTGGCTGTGGATGCTATCGTCAACGCGGCCAATAGCGGGCTGACCGGGTGCTATCGCCCTTGCCACGGTTGTATCGACAATGCAATTCACACCTTTGCAGGTGTCCAACTTCGCAATGCCTGTGCTGGAATCATTGCACATCAGGGTTATCCCGAACCGACCGGGCGTGCAAAAATAACCGCGGCCTATAATCTTCCCAGCAAGTTTGTCATTCATACGGTTGGACCAATTGTTTATGACAAGCTTACCCATGAGCATGAACAGCAGCTTGCCGCCTGTTATCGTTCTTGCTTGGAGCTTGCAGATCAAAATAAGCTGGGCAGCCTTGCGTTTTGCTGTATTTCCACAGGTGAATTTCATTTCCCAAATGAAAGAGCAGCACAGATCGCTTTGCATGAGGTGATGAAGTACCACAGAAACGGCGGTAAATGCCGTGTAATATTCAATGTATTTATCCAAAAGGACTGGCAGATTTATAACCAGCTATTGAAGAAATAGGGTGATTACACAGGAAAATAGTGATTGCAATTCTCCATTTGCACTTGCGAGGGTTCTTGCACAGAAACCATGGATTGTTCCGATTCCCGGCACACGCAAATTAGAGCGTCTTGAAGAAAATCTTGGAGCGGCAGAAATTAATCTGACTTCTGATGAGATCAATGCTTTGAATGATGCTCTCTCTAAAATAAAAGTTTATGGGGATCGATACCCGGCAGGCTCTGATTATGCAAATAGAACAGGTAAATAACGAAGCCAATGTTATTAAATTGTATGACTATGAATGAGAAAATTTAATAACATAAATTTACAGCATGTAGTTACACTTTGCCTATGCGATATTCATTTGCTCAAAAATAACATCTATAGGCACATTATCTTTAGCACTTTGATAAATCCATAGAACATGTTCTCTTTGAGTTTCTTTACGGACAGACTTTAGTCCATTACTAAATTGATAGTATGAGCCTGTTCCAGTAGTGCAATACAAGTATGTTAGTGCTATTAGAAGCAGCACCCTATCAATTGATTTAGTTGAGCGCACCTGATAGGTATTTAGCCCAAGATTATTCTTTGTCTGTCTAAAGAAGATTTCAATCGGCCAGTGTTTGCTATAGTATTCAAGGATTATTTGGGTATCTAATTCTGTATCAGTACACAAAAAGGCATGTAAGGAATTGGCTTTTTTAAAAGCACTTTCATGCCAGCATAATAAAACCACTGCATTATCTACACCATTTAAGGCTTCTTCATAGCGATATACCAAATATTTAGAGCCGTTCACTGTAACGGGGTGAACATCATCTTTTTCGATATACTGTGCAAAGTCTTTAACCTGAATACGGATGCCTTTTGGGTAGATAATACGATTGGTTTTAAGTGCACCGATAAGATGATAGCCCTTTTTAAAATGAGTGTTAATTACTTTTTCGTTGGTAAACCATGAATCACAGAGGCCATATGCTGGTCCTTTAGGAGATGGTAGAGTATCTACCATCTCACAGATTCTTTGAACTTTACTCTTTCCACCTTTAATATAACGCTCAATATAATAGGGTAGCACCTTATTGCCGCAGGAGAGCATCATAGCAAGAAGTTGGTGTCCCCAGACCTGTTTTCCTTTTAAATGCGATTGATGAAAGCCTGCTTCCTGGATTGGATACTTTGCCTGTGACGAAGGCATAGTCTTTTCCGCAATAGTATCATCAAATATCACAAATATAGGAGAATCAGAAGTTTGGGAATACTTATATATAATACGAATAACTTCTCTTCTTATGGCTCTCCACGCATATTCTATATTCCAAACACCTTGGCTTAAGAATTTACCAAAGGTAGCTCTATGGCAGTTTGTAAAACTTAAAAGCACAATATCTGTAACAGTGCCGCTGTAGCTCTTTTGAACAGCAGCAGTAATAAATTCCACAATATGTTTCAAAACAGGTTTAGTGAAGTATAACGAAAACTTTAATGTAAATAAATATTGATATATTGATGACTTTTCTGTTATTCTATTTGTAAGAGACATTTACTTCACTCCTGTTTCTATGATTTTTGTATGGTAACTTAATTCATATCACAGAAAGTGAAGTTTTGCCTCTATTTTTATATAATTATTACCAATGTTATTTTCTTACATCAAATTTGCTCACGTATAGTTGTATGAATTAATTTTTGATCTGATCTTTCAGGTGAAAACTATAATTAATTGAAATATTTCACCCTAGTAAATGCTGCAGTAGAATAAAGGAATATTTTAACGGTAATGGTTATTACACATAAAATTTTCGCCTTGAATCAATAAAACCTGATTCAAGGCATATTTTTTATTCGACAAAATATTACAAAAATCACCAAACAGAAAGGCGGAATTTACATTGCATCATATTTCGCAAAGTAAAGATGAAGCAATATTCATAAGCGCAAATAAGAAAAATTCGGCATGACAACACCTGCCGAACTTAAATAGAAGCTGAGCGTATGGTGGGCGCTGCCGTATAGGTTGGAGCTGACGAGGTTGATGTTGTATGGTTTGGACTTCATACAATATCAAGCGGTTCTCTGCCAATATACATAAGGCAAAAGCTATACGCCGGATACGATTCCATCCTCGTATAAAAAGACAATACAGCGCAAAAAGCGATGACGACCCTTAGGCAGGGAAAATAGTTTTTGTGGCCGAGTTTACTGAAATTCGTAAACTCGGCCGTTTTTGTATCAATGTCCTTTTACCAAAATGTTGGAATTCGCTTGTTTACCTATATGGATATAAAAGATGGAGCAGATGCCAGTGGTATTGCTCAAAAGAAAACACAGTTAGAATGCAGAGCATTATATTTAGTAATACAATGAATTAAATATTTGACTAATTAATAAATTAAAATTAAACCGAGGTAAGTTTATAATTACCGTTGAAATTTCCACGCAAAAGGGAACAGATATAACCAAAACAATTGAAAATGAAAGAAAATTAAAAGGCATTGTGGAAGTCTATGATATCGATTCAATTAGACTTTTGAAGGTTGTAAATTCTCTTAATAGCAGTTATGATTATAGTGGAAACAAGTTGTGGCCATCTACTAAATTTTGCATTGGAACTACCAAATTAAAATGGAGGTGAGCTGATGGACATATTTAAAGAGTTATTGAAACGTATAATAATTTTTGACGGGGCTATGGGAACACAACTTCAGGAAAGAGGGCTAAAAACTGGTGAATGTCCTGAATATATGAACATATCTCATCCGGATGTTATATTTGACATACACAAATCATATATCAATGCAGGTGCAGATGTAATAGAGACAAATACCTTTGGTGCTAATAGAGTTAAATTGGCAAAATATGGCCTTGAAAATGAAACGGCTAAAATAATTGGCGAATCTGTCCGAATTGCCAAAAAGGCAGCACAGGAGAAAAGTGTCGCACTCTCAATAGGACCTACCGGTAAACTTCTGAAACCTTACGGTGATATGGCATTTGAAGAAGCTTATGAGGTTTTCAAGGAAGTTGTAATTGCAGGGGAACAGGCTGGTGCAGATATAGTTTTGATTGAAACAATGTCTGATATGCTTGAAGCAAAGGCGGCTATCCTTGCGGCAAAGGAAAATACAAAGATGAAGGTAATTTGTACAATGACGTTTCAGGAGGATGGAAGGACGTTGATGGGATCAGACCCAGTAACTGTTGTTGTAAGCTTGCAAGGGTTAGGGCTTGATGCTATTGGCGTAAATTGCTCAACGGGTCCTGATAAGATGGTTAATATAGTTGAAAAAATGTCTACAGTATCACGTATCCCTATTATTGCACAGCCTAATGCAGGTATGCCAGCAATTAAAGATGGCAAGACTGTATATGATCTGATGCCTGATGCCTTTGCAAGTTATTTTCCTGAACTTATTAAAAAAGGTGCATCTATAGTTGGAGGATGTTGTGGTACAACACCTGAGTATATACGATTGGTAAAAAGTGTGGTTCAAGATTTTAAACCAAATATGATCGTTAATAAATTTACAGCGGTGTCATCAAATACAAAGACAATTTTTATAGGTGGGGATAACCCCTTAAGGGTTATAGGTGAGCGAATCAATCCTACAGGAAAGAAAAGTTTGAGCACAGCATTAAAGGAAGGAGATATGAGCCTTGCGGTTGATGAGGCGGTAAGGCAGCAAAAATCGAATGCTGACATACTTGATGTAAATGTAGGTGTTCCAGGTATAGATGAGGAAAACATAATGGTAAAGGCTGTATCAGAGATTCAGAATGCAGTAGATATTCCATTGCAGATAGATAGTACAAACATTAAAGCAATAGAAAAAGCAGTAAGAATTTTAAGGGGCAGACCTATAATAAATTCTGTAAGTGCAAAAGAAAAAAGTTTAAGAAAAGTGTTGCCGATTGTCAAAAAATATGGCACATGTGTTATAGGGCTTACCGTAGGAGACAACGGACTTCCCAAAAATAGAAAAGAGAGATTAGAGAATGCTAGGAAAATTATTGAAACTGCGAAAGAATATGGCATACCTAAAGAGGACATTTTAATAGACTGTGTAGTTTTGACATTATCTTCAGAGCAAGAAGCGGCTCAAGAAACTTTGGAGGCTATAAAGCTTGTTAAAAGTGAATTGGGTGTAAATACCGTAATCGGCTTAAGCAATGTATCTTTTGGGCTTCCTGAAAGGAAATTAATTAATTCGGCATTTTTAGCAATGGCAGCATCCTACGGGCTTGATTCTGTCATTATAAATCCATGCGATGATACAATGATGAATACATTAAGGGCATCTATGGCATTAATGAACAAAGATAAGGGTTGCATAAATTATTTAAATATATATGGTGGTAATACACCTGTGAAAAATTCCTCTTCTAAAAAATATATAAAAAATGAAGAGCATGATAAACTTTTATACAATCATATTTTAGAAGGTAAAAAGGCTGGAATTAAAAATATTGTTGAGGATATTTTGGCTGAAGGTGCGGAACCGCTTAAAATAGTAGATAATATTATCATACCTGCATTAAAAGATGTTGGCGGCAAGTATGAAAAAGGCGTTTATTTTTTGCCACAGCTTTTGAGCTCTGCAGAAGTTGTACAGGAAGCTTTTAAGATAATAAAAGAGAGGTTGCCAAAGGGCACAGTATCTAAAGGTAGGATAATTCTTGCAACTGTAGAAGGTGACGTACATGATATAGGTAAAGACATAGTCAAGGTCCTTCTTGAAAATTATGGGTATGACGTTATTGATCTTGGTAAAGATGTGAAAGGTGAAGTAATTCTTGAAGAGGTAAAGCGTTCAAATGTGTCGCTTGTGGGATTAAGCGCATTGATGACGACAACGCTTTTTAACATGGAAAAGATTATTAAGTTGCTTAAACAGAATGCGAACGTAAAGGTCATGGCAGGCGGTGCTGTCCTGACAGAAGAATATGCGTTAAAGATAGGCGCAGATTATTACGGGAAAAGTGCACAAGATGCTGTAAGAATTGCAGATAGTTTTTTCTCTGAGAGATAATTTAGGCTGTAAAAATTGTGGTTAAGTTTATGGAGTTATTGTGGCAGGAAATATAAACGCAGCTGTTGCCATCGGCATCTAAGACAGGTTCGATAATATTTTTGTATTCAGTAATATTTAAGAAATTAGGCGCTGCATATTTTTAATATAATTATGTAGTGATATTAGTGATGAATGCGTGAAATGTGTATATTTTTCAATATGTAAGAGAGGTTGTTTTCATAGAGGAATTAACGGATGGACAATTAATGAGAAAAGAGAACATTATTGTAATGCAATAAAAGAGATTATAAGTCATATAATTAATACTCTGTTTAAGAGGAAGCGATGACATGATAAATGAATTTGCAAAAAGAAATAAAGTATTGCTTTTAAATAACAATTTTATGCTTTATATTATAGGCTATGTGATATCAGGTATCGGTTCCAGACTTACGACGATAGCTATTTCAAGCAAGATATTATATCTTACAAAGAGTGGACTATCTTTAAGTGCATCACTAATGCTTGAAGGAATACCAAGTTTTTTGCTAGGCTTATTTGCTGGAAATGTAGTTGATAAAATGCGCAAAAAGAACATATTGATAATTTTATACATATTATTTGCAATGACATCTTTTTGGTTAATATTTGCAAATAACATGAGATTGATATACATGATAAGCTTTATAAATGGTATTCTTATGGCATTTGAATATCCTGCCAGAAGTTCAATCATCCCGCTTTTGGTTGATAAAAACCATCTTTTAGAGGCAAATAGTTTTAGAAGCAGTTTGTCAAGTATAAATATGATAGTGGGGTATTCTATAGGCGGTATAGTTGTTTCAGTATTTGGGAATGACATGTCTTTTTTAATAGATAGTCTTACATTTATCATAATTGCAATTTTAATTGCCTTTATTAGAATCGACGAAAAGGCTCATGGAGATAGAAGTGAGAATATATTTGATGATGTTTCAAAAACAATCAAGAACATGATGAGCGAAATAAAGCAAGGAATAGGCTTTATCAAAGACAGTAGGATCATAAAACAGGTTATAAATCTTAATCTATTGAGTACGCTTATAATAAGTATGCAAACACCACTTGTGTATATTTTTGTTGAGAATTATCTTGGTGGTGAGAAATTGCTTGCGGTAAGAAGTGGTACACTTTTTTCGTTAGCAGGGGTTGGAGGACTGATTGGAGGTATATTGATAAATGTAATAGGAAAGAAATTTAATAATATTTCCATTATGACGACCGTATTGCTGCTTGATGGAATTACTCTTATCGCATTTTCAAACAGCAAAATATTTTTATTATCATCAATACTTTTTACTTTCTTAGGCGTGATATTTGTAGTGTTTGAAACCCTTACAGATACGATAATACAGGAAAATACTAATGATGATAACAGAGGCAAAGTTTATGGATTTTTAGGCTCATTAGTTGACCCGTTATCGATAATATCTTTAGGTATAGGCGGTGTTTTAACTGGTGTATTTAGTGCAAAGACAATTTTTATACTATGTGGAATTGCAGAGGTTACTGTAGCATTGATATATAAAACATATAATAAAATTAAAGCGACTAATTAATTTTATTACTTTACTTGATTAGAATATTGAGACATTACGCTTTTATTTTATATAAGCTTTAATAAAGTAAGTGAGGTGTATTTATGACAATAGTAAATAAAATACCAAGATATATCTTGCCATATCCCGTTATTTATTTTTTTGTCAATTTTATAAATGGACTAACTATACCAATTATAGTGATCTACTATAGATATGTAGGTTTAAATCTATTTCAAATAGGACTTGTATCTACAATTTTTGAATTAAGCATTTTTATTTTAGAAATCCCGACTGGATTTATTGCAGACAAATTTGGTAGACGATTTTCAATATTATTATCTTTCTTGAGTTTTTCAGTGAGTGGAATTTTATATTTTTTAATTAGAAATATTATTGGCATAATGTGTGCTTCAATCATGCAAGGCATTGGATATACGTTTATTTCTGGGTCATTACAAGCATGGGCTATAGATACCTTAAAACAAAATGGAGATGACTCATATATAAAAAGCACTATTGTATCAGGAACACAAAGTAGAAGGATAGGTTCTCTATTAGGTAGTGTTGTAGGAGGCTATTTAGGAATAAAAAATATAAATATATTATGGTATTTTTACATATTTTTGGGATTTGCAGCAATGGTATATTCTTATATTTTTGTTCGAGAAAAGAGGGAAAAGTTCCTTAATAACGAGACAAAGTTTAGTATTAAAAATTTGCTTTATCTAGATGAAATTAGTAAAGTATTTATAGAAAAAGACAAGATTATTTTTATTACAGCTATTCTATTATTTATTATCTCTGCCATATACGAATTTTCATTGTCACCTGTAGATGAATATTGGACAGTATTATTTTCTGAAGATTTGAAAATAAGTACGTTTATTATTGGCTTGATTGCAGCTATTTCTAATATCATTTTAATAGTATCAGTAGCACCAATAGTAAATTATTTAAATAAAAGATTAAAAGATATAACTGCTTTTTTAGTTGTAACTATTTTAATCATATGCTCTTTAGTATTATTAGCATCAGTCAAAATGGTGCTAATTTCTATACTCGTGTTTATCTTATTTAGATTGTTTACAGGTGTCTATGAACCAATCATGGAATATTATCTAAATGGATTATTAAATGATCAATATAGAGCAACTATGTTATCGGTTTATAGTATGGCTGGCTCGATAGGGGAAATATTAAGTGGCATTTCAATCGGTGCTATTGCGGAAAATAAAGGTATTAATATGGCGTTTTATGCGGGAGCCATAAGTTTGTCATTTGAATTAATTTTATTTTTTATAATAACTAAGATGCAAAATATGAACATTGAACATTCTAGATGACAAAATATCGAGTAGCTAGCCGCTTTACAGCGGTTACACCCTTACAGATTGGTTGAGAGGAGTAAATCAAAATGAATAGTATTCTTTTGGTTGAAGATGATTTGAGCCTTATTGACGGACTTGAGTTTTCGCTTCGTAAAAACGGCTTTAATGTCAATGTTGCCAGAACAGTGAAAGAAACTCTTTCGGTGCTTCGGGATGAAAAATATGACTTGCTGATCCTTGACTTGACTTTACCTGACGGAAACGGATTTGAAATATGTAAAAAGGTACGTCAGTTATCCGCAGTACCGATTATTTTTTTAACGGCATCAGATGAGGAAGTGAATATTGTCATGGGGCTTGATATGGGAGGAGACGACTATATTACCAAACCCTTTAAGCTTAACGAACTCATTTCCAGAATCAATGCCTTACTGCGTCGTGCCAAATTGTCAGACAACGCTCAAACCGAACTAAGTTCCAACGGTATAACAATCAAGCTTCTGGAAAACCGTGTATGGAGAAACAACCATGAGATTGAGCTTACTGCCGCCGAATACCGGCTTTTATGTTTGTTGATGCGCAATCCCGATACCGTTTTGACAAGAGAAACTATATTGGATAGGCTTTGGGACAGCAACGGCAGCTTTATAGACAATAACACCCTGTCGGTCTATGTACGCAGACTCCGCGAAAAAATCGAAGATGATCCTGAAAATCCTGCATTTTTGCTGACGGTACGAGGAGTGGGTTATAGATGGAATGTCATAAAGTGAGGGGTGCATATGAAAATTTTCATAAATAAAGAAGTGAAGATGCTTTTTATTGCACTTGCAGTAGTTTTTCTGTTCTTTATGATATTGGGACAAATCACTGTAGAGCTCGCTGCAGACGACTATAAACGGAACATGATCTTTCACGATTACGGGGTTGCGGGGTATCTGGCGCGAAACGAATTGGATGAATCACAGATTATACGTTCTTTTACAACGGAAAAAACAAATGATGATGTGAAAAAAGGTCGGGAGTTACTGCAACAGGCGGGGTATGACAGCAATACGCAAAATAGTCTGCTTTCCGCTGTCGAACATTTTTATCATAAATATGCGTTGATTTTTCTGATACTTTCCATTACTTTTTCAGTCATGGTGTGTGCAGTATTTTTGCTTTTTATTTTACGGCAGTATAAGAGGATTGAAAAAGCTATTTCGGATATTCAGGCTTTTATGGCCGGCAACGTCGGCATCCGTTTGAATGATCATGAAGAAGGAAGTTTGTCAAAGCTCTTTACTTCAATCAATATAATGGCAACTTCACAAGCCGCTCATATTGAAAAGGAAAAGCAAAACAGAGAATTCTTAAAAGATACAATTTCAGATATATCGCACCAATTGAAGACACCTCTTGCTGCACTTAAAATGTACAACGAAATTATACAGAATGAAAATTGCGGAAATGATGTAGTGGACAGCTTCACATCAAAAATTGAACGAGAGATCGCCCGGATGGAATCACTGATTCAAAACCTTCTGAAACTGGCAAAGCTGGATTCAGGTTCAATTGAACTTGAAAAACATACTCATAACTTAAAAGAGTTTCTTGAAGAAACCATTGAAGGATTCCGCACCCGTGCCAAACTGGAGGGCAAAGCAATAGTTCTTCACTGTGATGAACATATTACTATGAATTTTGACAAGGAATGGATGCTGGAAGCGGTCAGCAATATCATTAAAAATGCTCTGGATCATACGGGGGCCAAAAATCTGATTGAGGTGCGATGCGATGAGACACCGGTTTTCATCCAAATTACTATAAAAGACAATGGGATGGGAATTCATCCAGAAGACATCCATCATATTTTCAAAAGGTTTTATCGTAGCCGCTTTTCCAAGGATAAGCAAGGAGTTGGTATCGGGCTTACCTTATCCAAAGCTATTGTTGAAAATCATGGAGGGACCATTACAGTTGAGAGTGAATTGGGTAAAGGAACTGCTTTCTATCTTGCATTTCCAAAGCTTTCAAATCTGTAAGATTGGGTTCACCTGAGAGTAAGATTCCCATGCTATAATCTTCTTAAAAGAGCAGGGGAGGTGTTTATGGTGGATTTATTGATTGTGGAAAATTTGTGTAAAACTTATGGCACAGGCGAAACAAAAGTGGATGCCTTAAAGAATGTGTCATTTTCCGTTTCAAAAGGTGAATTCATTGTCATAGTGGGGCCGTCGGGTTCGGGGAAAAGCACCTTGTTAAATCTTATTGGCGCATTAGATGTTCCCACTTCAGGCAAGGTGTTTTTAGACGGAAAAGATATCTTCGCCATGAAAGAAGAAGAGTTGTCCGTCTTTCGCAGACGCAACATAGGCTTTATCTTTCAGGCATACAATCTTGTTCCAGAACTCAACGTGGAGGAAAATATAATCCTGCCGCTGCTTTTGGATTATCGAAAGCCGGACAAAAAGTATATTGATGAGCTGCTTGGTATCTTGGGACTTACAGAAAGAAAGTACCACCTGCCCCATCAGCTTTCTGGCGGCCAGCAGCAGCGAGTAGCCATAGGGCGGGCACTGGCGACCAAGCCTGCGATCATATTGGCGGACGAGCCGACCGGAAATCTGGATACTAAAAACAGCCGAGATGTCATCAATTTAATGAAAATGTCTGTTGAAAGGTATAATCAGACGCTAATAATGATTACTCATAATCAAAGCTTTGCGTCCTTTGCTGACCGGGTTTTGAATGTGGTGGACGGTGTTGTGACCGAGTTGGGAGGCGGGCAGAGATGAATAGCTATCTTTCCATTGTTTCCAAATACCTGTCGGCGCATAAAAAGAAAACAAGGCTGGTCATTACCAGCGTTGTCATAGCCGTAGCTCTTGTCACCAGCATTTTTTCCATGCTGGATATTTTCATTCGGTTTGAGAAAATTCAGCTGATTCACGAATATGGCAATTTTCATCTGGGTGTGAAAGACGCCACAGATAAAGAAAAGAAAGCCATTGCCAACCGTATTGATGTGAAAAACTCCGGCATGTGGATATCCTTTAGAAACGGAAATATAAACGGTAAAGAGTGCGAGTTGGCGGCAGTGGACGAAAAATTTTCTCCAAATATGAATATTACCATTTTGGAAGGCAAATTTCCTGTAGCGGAAAACGAATTGATATTGGAAGCATGGGCGGCGGAAAGCCTTCATTTAAATGTGGGGGATATGACAGAAATAACTTTTGCCGACAATACGGAAAAGAAGTTTATAGTCAGCGGAATATACAGTGATTATGGTGATACAAAAGCAAAGAGCGTGCCAGGCATTTTTTTATCCGTTGCAGGCGCCAATAAAGCAAAGGCAGAAAAATCAACTGTTTTTCTTATTGAGTTTAAAGATGATGTAAACATCAACAATGCACAAAAGGCAATCCAAAGTAGCCTGAAACTGGCAGATAACCGAATTGTTCGCAATGAATATCTGCTTTCGGTTATGGGGTATGGTAACAACAACCCAGTTAGAAGACTATATGCAACAGGGGCGGTTTTGTTCTGCATCGTCCTAATTGCCGGCGTTATGATGATCTATAACACTTTCAATATCTCGGTAATGGAAAGAGTGCAGCAGTTCGGGCTTTTAAGGTGCATCGGCGCATCTCAGTCACAAATAAAAAAGCTTGTCAAGAGAGAAGGACTGCATATTACGTTAAGGGCAATCCCCATCGGAGTGCTTGCAGGGATGCTGCTGGCTTTTCTGTGCTCCGTGATACTTAAGTATTACAACAGCAGTCTTTTCGGTGAAATGCCTCTGTTTAACTTCAGCATAGTGGGAATCATCGCAGGAATTGCGATCGGGGCAATCACCGTATTTATCGCTTCCTCTCTGCCTGCAAAAAAAGCGGCAGGGGTATCCCCTGTCAATGCAGTAAACGGAAGTAGTGAAATAAAAATCTCCCAAAAGAAAAAGCAGGGGCGACTTACAAAAATATTTCGTGTGGAAGTTGCCATGGGCATTAATAACGCTGTTGTTAAGAAAAAAACGCTTTTTTTAATGTCATGCTCCATTGCCATCAGCATCGTTATGTTTTTAGGCTTTCAGGTGTATGTCGATTTCATGTATTCTTCGCTCAAAACGACAAAGCCCTATACCCCGGATATCTCGCTCACATCGGAACAGGGCTTGAGCAGTAATCTGTATAAAAAACTCTCGAACTTGAGTGGTGTAAAAAAGGTCTATGGAAGGATGTTCAGCTATGTGGATGCCACCTTTGATGCTTCAAGATTGACCGATGCTTATAAAGAAATTATAGGTGATGTTCAGACAACGGATAATGGGTTGTTTATTCCACCTGAAAAATCATGGCTAATCTCTTATGACAAAAACCAGCTTAATTGGGCAAAAACAGATTTGATTGAAGGAAAAATTTCTGAGGAAAAGCTGAATGAGAAGAAAGGGATAATAGCAGTTGCTCGGACTCGCAGGAATGGCGTTGGCATCGAGACTGCCAAGCTGCAATTGGGAGATAAAGTTTATATCCAAACCCCTGACGGAACAAAAGAAATGACCGTAATGGCCATCCTGCGTACCGTTCCCTTCAACGACTCCAAGTCTTCTCTAACCACCTTTATCACAACTGAGAAGCTATTTACGGAGTTGACTGGAGAATCAACGCTTAGGATTATCGACATTCAGCTTGATCGTTCGGGACAGGAGCAGACGGTAAGTGAAATCAAGGGGATGCTGGACGACTCGATTTCGTTTTATGACCAGCGTCAGAAAAATGCTGAGGTTAATGGGTACTTTTTAACCATGGCGGTTTTTATATATGGTTTTGTTGCAGTGATTGCTTTAATCAGCGTTTTGAACATCATCAATACCATGAATACCAGTGTGGCATCTAAAACCAGATATTTAGGAGTTATGCGGGCAGTAGGCATGTCCAGTGCACAGCTTGACAAAATGGTGTTGGCTGAAGCACTCACATATAGCTTGATAGGAGGTATTGTGGGATGTATTATGGGAATAGCTCTACAAAAGATGCTTATTAACACTTTTCTGCCACGACTCCTTCTTATATGGAAGTTTCCGTATATGCAGATTGTTTTAATACTGATTATTCTCCTTTTGGTGACAGTTATTTCTATTATCAGCCCGCTGAAGTGGATTAAAGCCAAAGGAATTTCAGAGGTTATCGGATCTTTATAACAAGTATTCGCTGAAAATGAAGTTATGGCATATTGTTCAAGCACTAAAAGCAAAGGAACAAATGAAAGACTGGTTATCACCTTTTCTGATGGTTGCCGGTCTTTTCTATTATGGACTTCAGCCTGTTGGGCTCGAGTAACATTCAAAACAATAAACCACCTGCTATGCGGGTGGTGTCAAAAAAGTTATACAGAAAGTCACCTTTCCGTTAAAATAGAGTTGTTCAAGCTACTAAATTAACGAAAGGAAAAGTGATTTTGATGGCTAATAAAGAAAACAGCTTAGTACACACAAAATGGATGTGTAAGTATCATATTGTCTTCACTCTTAAGGTACTGAATAAAGATCACAAGGTTATTGGTATGTCCAGTGTTCCAGATTACGGAGATTATTTTAGGAAAATTCTTACGCTTACTGTTACTGACATTGAATATAGTGAACCTGGTACTGAAGTGCATGTGGTCTGGGAGACTCAGGTACACGTCAAAAAAAGATCCATGCTGCTGTAAAGCTAACCCTTTATAAAAAATAACCGTAAAGCTGACTTGAAGGATCTTTAATAATTAAAAGAAATATTATAGAGACTCTGGTTATTTGTTAGGAGTTACAGGCATTTTATAAGTGCCTGCCTTTTTGTTTTTTACTCAATTGTTAAAAGTTTTATTACATTATTTCTTAAAAGTGCTTTTGCAATATCTGATGATAAGAGAGAGAATGTTCGGTGATTTCATATAAAATGCTGGTGTCAGCATGATTTTTACCTACCATCAAATTAAAAATAGAATAATAATCTTAAGAAATTAATTTGAAAGATTATTTTTCATGGGTTTAGTCTATTACTGAGATTTTTTGTTGAAGTAACCAGTTTATAGTAATCATTTCCCCAATCACACATCATACTAAGAATAGGCATTAGAGTTTCTCCTAAATTGCTTAATGAATATTCAACCTTTGGAGGAACCTGAGGATAAACTTTTCTAATAATTAGATTATCTGCTTCTAGTTCTCTTAACTGTTGAGTTAGCATTTTTTGAGTTATTTGAGGAAGTAATTTTTTTAATTCGTTAAATCGTTGTGTTCCTTTAGTACCTAGATGCCAAATAATAAGTGGTTTCCATTTTCCTCCGATTAAATCTATTGTAATTTCGAAGGTGCACGTATAACTTTTATTCTTAAATTCTAAAATATTGCATTCTGATTTCATGATTCTCCACCTTTCTATAGTATATTTTTGGATACTATAATACAAAATAGTGCGTACTTGCTATTATTAAACTTGTTTTTTATAATTATAACATAAATAATAAAAAAAACGATTAGGGAGGAATGCATAAATGGATGCAATATTAAATAGAAAAAGTATAAGAAAGTATAAGAATATAAAAGTGAGTGATGAGATTGTTCAAGAATTATTAAGAGCGGGTATGGCAGCGCCTTCCGCTGGGAATGAACAGCCTTGGGAATTTATAGTTTTAAGAGATAAGGAAATTATGAAAAAGATAGCTGAGGTACATCCTTATTCGCAGGCGCTATTAAATGCAGATGTTGCAATTGTAGTTTGTGGGGACGAATCCAAAGAATTACTTAAAGGCTTTTGGGTACAAGATTGCTCAGCTGCCACAGAAAACATATTGTTAGCTGCTGAAGATAAAGGCTTAGGTGCTGTATGGTTAGGTGTTTATCCAGTAAAGGGTAGGGTAGATGCAATAAAAAGACTTCTAAATTTGCCAGATAGTGTAATTCCCTTATCAATAGTACCCGTTGGATATCCAGATGAGCAAAGAGAACCAGCAGATAGATTTAATAAAGAAAGAATACATTATGACAGATGGTAATAGAATCAAAGAGGGGTAATAATATATGAAGGTTGTTGCATTTAATGGGAGTCCCAAAAAGGAAGGCAACACGTATCATGCTATAAAAATAGTGGCAGAGGAATTAGAAAAGGAAGGTATAGAGGTCGAGATTATCCATGTTGGGAATAAGGTAATAAGAGGATGCCTTGCATGTGATGGTTGTGTGAGAAATGGAAATGAGAGATGTGTCATTGACAATGATGAAGTGAATGAATGGATACAGAAAATGAAGGAAGCGGACGGCATAATACTAGGTTCTCCTGTGCATTTTTCCGGTATAGCTGGAACTATGAAATCATTTTTGGATAGAGCATTTTATGTTGCTAGCAAAGGAATGTTGAGACATAAAGTAGGGGCAGCTGTTGTGGCTGTTAGACGTTCAGGGGGAGTTACTACTTTTGAACAGTTGAATAATTACATTAATTATTCTGAGATGCTTATGCCAACTTCAAATTACTGGAATGTAATACATGGAACGGCACCAGGAGAAGCTATAGAAGATGAAGAAGGAACACAAATAATGAGAGTTCTTGGGAAAAACATGGCATGGCTTATGAAATTAGTCCAAAGCGGAAAGGAAACAGTTAAAGAACCAGAAAAGGAAAACAAAGTATTTACGAACTTTATCCGATAAATTGGAAAATCCAACGATATACACAAAAAGTTATAAAGAAAATTGTATCTTTAGTATATTGACTAAAATATTTAAAGGTGGTAATATACAAAATATTAAAATAAATTGAAGAGGGGAGGGGGAAAACGGCTATTTATAAATTATTTTATGGTGTTTCGGTTGCTGTTTTATGTGAAAATAAGGCAAAATAGGATTAAGCGCGTAAAGTGCCAGATGGATGGGAAGTTGCCACTGGACGAAAAATCCTGGCGATAAATATATTTATGGCCAGTGATTTGCGGTGCTTATTCCGCATTCATTATCAAAATGCCTTTTATGGACATCCTCTGCAGCTGGCTTATATGTCCTGCAACGAAGAATAAAAGAGAGGAATCGCTATGAGTTTCAAAAGCGACATCGAAATAGCATAGGGAACAGATATGTTTTCGATTGAACAGGTTGCAGAGTCAGCTGGCGTCCAAAAGAAAGATCATGAAATATATGATAACTACAATTTATTAAAAGATATTGTCTGCATGAGCCATACTAACATTGCAAAAGTGTTTTAAAAGGATGAGACCGGCTTTGCTTCATATACACGCGAAAGTGAGCCTGTCAATGAATATTTATTCTATTGTATCTTTATTATACTTGCTAAAGAAATAATTCATGAATCTTTTGGTGGCATTACTAATTTTTGCATCTTTTTTTACTATAAATCCTGCATCCCAAAACACCGTAGGGGCATCTATGGGTATACAGCATATATTGTTGTATTTCTCAACATGAGTTAGCTTATCCACAAAAACAAATATACCCTTATTTGATTCGACAAAATCGTAAGCGGCATTTAAGTCATGGTTGAATTTAAAATATACATTGGGAATAAATCCTGCTCTATTAAAATGATCCATAAGAACAAGTTGAATGCGGAATGTATCATCTAAAAGAATAAATTTTTCATTTTTGAGGTCTTCAAACTTGACGCTTTTTTTAGAAGCTAACGGATTATTTTTGTTTACTATCGCAATAAGATTCTCTTTTATTAGATGATAGTATTTAAATTTTTTTTCGTCTTTGGGCTTGACAGTAAGAGCCAAATCAAGGGAACCATTTAATACATTTAATTCACACTCAACATCAGAATATTCAAATATGTCAATCTCAATATCACAGAACTCTTTTTCAAATTCAACAATTTCTTTTGCTCCTAAAACCTGCAGAGTTCCTGGCGCAAATCCTATTTTTAGTTTTTCTTTTTGTTTGTCTACGTTGCTGCTTATATCAAAAACAAAATCATCAAAATACTTAACTAAAGCTTCCGTTTTTGGTAAAATATACTTTCCAAAATCGGTAAGATCGACGCCATTAGAATTTCTGATAAAAAGGGGGGCACCGATTTCTTTCTCTAAATTATTAATTCTTTTACTCAGTGCTTGTTGAGTAATAAACAATTCCTTTGCTGTCTTGGTGAAACTATGGTTTTGACACACTTTTATAAAATATCTTAATGAGGTTATATCCATAATACCACCTTTAGTTAACAGAATCGTATCATATAATCTATTATACAACAGATATCCAACAATTCAAATACAGCAATAATTCAAGCACCTGCTTTCAATATTTTGGTTATAACGATGAAGCTTGAAATAGATATTTTAGAATAAATGATCGTTGTTTTGCTTCCTTGATGGTCAATATTTTTATACTACCGCAGGAAGGTTGAATACTAAACATCTCTCCAGGTTTAATGTGTTTGAGAAATGTAATAGAGATTTAAATGGCAGTGCAATGATTACTGTCTATATGGTTAGTGGATTGTTCATTGTTAGCTTGGATAAGACCTGGTTAGTAATCTATAATTAAGAATATAAACGATTTTATTCTCCAGACTTTGTGATAGGAACCATTTTAGGAGAGCATAGGTAGGACTATATACAAGCAGAGATGAAACAAAAAATGAACTTGTTTCCATATATTGGACATCTTGGCAAGACCCATGGTATTATTGACGCACAGTTTGTATTCCTGGAAGAGTTTGTATCAGTTTTTGTCATTATGTCCCATATTCCGCTGAATTATTTTATAGCTGATAAAACCTTCTTTGCTGGATAGATTATATGAATTCAGCGGAATATGGGTTATGTCAAATAAACTATTACGTAAAGATACGATTTAGTGAATTAATTGTTCAGAGAATATATCCATTCGTTCAGAATGGAATTTGCTATAGCGTACTTTGACTGTTGTTATTATGATATTACTTAATGTAAAGTTTGGCTAAGTGATACAGTAAGTTAATCAATAGTTTTCATACATATTCTCCAATATCTTAACAACCTCATCTTTGCTTAGATTTTTAGGAACAAAGTTATAACATGGATCTTTGAATATCATGTCAGAGGTCTCGATTAAATTTTTCTTTGATATCCCCAGTTCCCTCAAAGATCTTATTTCAAGTTTCTTAATGAATTTTCTTATTGCTTCAGCAACAATTTCACCTATTTCTTCGCTGTTTTCATTTCCGCTAAAAGATATTCCCATTGACTCACCGACAATCTTAACCTTAGAATCGTCAATTCCAGCTGCATACTTCATTACCTCAGGGAGTGCTAATGCACATGCAACTCCATGTGTAATATGAAATTTTGCCCCCAGAGAATGGGCAATTGCATGGCCTAAGTGAACTAAAGCGTCGTTGAATGCAATACCAGCAAAGTTACTTGCCAGTAAAAGGTTACCCCTTGCCTCGATATTTGCACCATCTTTGACAGCAATAGGCAAATATCTCATTATTCTTTTTATTGCATCTGAAGCTAAAAGTTCAGATTTAGGATTTGGAAACTTTGCTGTAATAGCTTCTGCAGCGTGAGCGAATGCATCCATTCCGGTATGGGCTGTTGTTTCTTGCGACACACTAACTGTTGCTTCTGGGTCTAATATTCCTAAAGATGCAGCTCCTATCACTGAATTTTTAACATTATTTACAGTATCTGTTATAACAGCCACACTTGTACTTTCACTTCCTGTCCCTGCTGTTGTAACCACCATGACAACCGGCACTCCCGGTTTGTAGAATGGATTTCCAAAATATTGGTTTATTGGTGGAGGATTATTTACTAAAATATTTATTGCTTTTGCTGCATCCATAGAGCTTCCACCACCTACTGCTACTATTCCATCAATTTTTTCAGCTTTAGCTATTTCTCCACCTTGGTCTATTATATAATCTGGAGGTTCAGGTGTTACTTCGTTAAACTCAATTAATTCTACACCTGCACTCAGCAGGCTTTTCTTACACTTTGCGTAAACTTCGCTTTTTGCTATAGTTTTTCCTGATACAATCATTATCTTTGTGCATCCTAGTTTTTTAACTTCTTCACCAAGCAAACTGATTGTTCCCTCTCCATAGATTATCGGACATAATTGTGAATATCTTGCCATTTAACTATTCCCCCTTGTAGTCTATAAATTATATGCGGTCAAAAAGCCGGTTTCCATTGCATTTCTTATTCTTCCAACTTCTCTGGCATCTCCAAGCACAAAAACTCTATCAAAAGCAGATTTTATTTCATCAATTGACTCTTTGGATGGTACTCTTCCAAGGGATAATACGACATAATCAAACTCATAATACTCACTTGTTCCGGTTTCAGTATTTTCAAAAACGACATTCTTTCCTTCTATCTTAACCAGTTTGTGCTTGGGATACAATTTTACCCCTAAAGGCTTTATATGGTTCATCACATCTATTAAATTCTGGAAGTAAAGTCCCGGACCTATTTCGTCAGCCATTTCAAATACACTAACGTCATTGCTGTTTGCAGCAAGATAATGTGCTGTCTCAAGACCAGTCATTCCTGAGCCTACAACTGCAATCTTTTTATTATTAAGCTTTACTTTTCCGCTTAATATATCCTCAGCTGTTGATACATTTTCTCCTTCTATACCAGGTATTGATTTTGGTATTATCGGGTTTGAACCCTGAGCAATAAACACTGCATACGGGTTAAGTTCCTTTAAGTCTTCTATGGTAGGCACTGTATTGTACCTTATTTCGACTCCTTCTTTTTCAACCTGTGATTTTAAATAATCTATCAGCCAATTTATTTTTTCTTTTTTTGGAGGCTTGTTGGCAAGTTGTAACTGACCGCCGAGTTTATCTGATTTTTCAAATATAACAGGTTTATATTTCCTGATAGCTAAAACTCTTGCAGCTTCAAGTCCTGAAGGGCCTGCACCAATTATGGCTACAACCTTTCCTTCACCATCTTCTTTAAAATTGCTATATTCGTATTCATTTCCACCTTGTATATTAATGCTACATTGGCAGGACATTCCGCTTGAATCAGCTTTCATTAGTGTTTCCATGCAATGTAGACATGATATACATTTTCTAATTTCATTTACTCTTCCTTCTTTAGCCTTATTGGACCAATCAGGGTCTGCAAAATGTTGTCTTGCTGATCCAGCAAAATCAATCTTTCCTTCCCTAATCATTTTATCTGCATATTCTGGGTCCCTTATAACTGCAACGCCTATAACGGGTATGTTTACTGCCTTTTTTATAGTTTCCGGTAGATAAATTTTCCACCCCTGTTCGAAAGAAGAGGGTTCCCATGATACATTCATTGTTTCGTATATTCCACAGCTAATATCAAGTGCATCTACACCAAGTTCTTCCAATCTTTTGGCTATTTTAACGCTTTCCTCAACATGAAGCCCTTCCTCTGAAAGCCCAACGTACCCTAAAAATTCGTCAACTGATAACCTTACTATCAGTGGGTAATCTTTGCCGCATTTTTCTCTTATGCCAATAATTATTTCTTCTAAAAATCTCATTCTGTTCTCGAGGCTTCCGCCATACTTGTCAGTTCGTTTGTTTGTATATGGACTTAAGAACTGATTTACCAGGTATCCATGGGCAGCATGTACCTCAACCCCATCAATTCCTGCCTTTTTAAGTCTAACTGCAGCGTTTACAAATTTGTCCACCATGTCTTCGATCTGCTTAATTGTCATTGCTTCAGTTGGCTGATGCACTACATTGCACTCTACTTCGCTGGGTGCTAACATTGGTAAGTTGCCATTTATAAGGGATATTCCTTGCCTTCCAGGGTGGTAGATCTGTACGACGATTTTGCTGTCATATTTATGAATTTCATCGGCTAAAGCTTTGAGGCCAGGTATAAATTTATCATCATAAACGCATATCTGTTTGCCATTTCCTTTCCCTCTTTCACCATCAACTATTGCACATTCCGTAAATACAACGCCAACCCCGCCTTTAGCCCTTGCACCGTAAAAATAGATGTCTTTTTGTGATACAGTTCCATCAGTGTTGGCCAGTGCATTACCCATAGGGGTGAATACTATCCTGTTTTTTGTCTCCATTGTTCCGATTTTTCCCTTTGAAAATAAATACTCAAACACCCTATTACCTCCTTAATAGCTTAAATTTTGTTAAAATATTAACTTATATTGTTTTACATCAAATATATTATATTTTATTGCCAGTCTTGTAAAACACTAAACCATTGTGTAAGCCACAACTTTTCGTGGTATCTTAATTATTATGGTGTAGACATTTTTTAGTCTATTGTACCAGAAATAATGTTCTAGGAAGGAGAGATATCTTTCTGTAAAAATTGAACTTAGTATTTTAACACATTAGAATCTTTATATTCTATAGCAGATTAGTCTTGAGCAGCCTGATAGTGTAAAATTTTATTAGGTCACTTAGCAGGAAAAATCAGTCTTGATGTAGAAATAAGACCTCACCATCCTATAATCCGGATGAGTATAAAACTC